>JBAXDB010000074.1:0-12802 GCA_037141135.1 bacterium
GTGGTGATGCCGGCAGGATCGATGCTGGAGACCAGCCGACCCAGAAGATCATACTGATTGCTCGTGACCATACTAAGGCTTCCGGCCTGAACCGTCTGGGTCAGTTTCCGGCCTTCGGCATCATAGGTATATGACGTATACTGATCAGCCTGCGCCGGATAGGTGCCTGCGGCAAGGCCTTCCTTTTCAATGGAGGTCACCTGCTTGAGCGCATCATACGTATAGTTGAGCACCGCGCCCTGCCCATCGGTCTCGGAGTCCTTGCCGCAGCAGGCCCAGCTGGTGTCTACCTGAGTGCCGTTCGACCGTCGAACCAGCAATGGCCGCTTGAGTTCATCAAGGGTGTAAACCGCCCACGCAATACGTTCAAATCCACTGCCGGTGTAGACGTACGATTCCTCCTGCAGGATATGCCCCGTCTCATCCTCGATCTTCACTTCTTTCAAGGATTTCATAGCCAGGCCATTAGTGGCATCCACAGTGCCATGAACCAGTGAAGCCCTGACATAGTCACCGGTACCCGACGGTGTGAAGGCGCACAGCGCGGGATTGGAGTTAGTTTCGTATGTTCCTGTCTCGTAGGCATAGCTTTCCTGGCGCCCATCGGGATATTTCACGGTTTTGATTCGCCCGTCGGCAACCATCGCATTTGCAGTGTTCATCCGGTAATAGACTTTTTTCGTCCGCAGATTTGAGGATGAGCCATAACTTGTCGAAGCATCTTGGCAACGTTCCTGCACTTCGACCCGTTCCCCGCCCTCGTTCTCATAGTAGGCATGGAATGTTTTACCAACCACGGTGCCGCCCACCAGTTCTGTGACCGTTCGCGGAGAGGATGGCTCAATGAGCAGGACATCGTTTGTCGTATCCAACGACGCATAGTCATAAACCGTTTGTCGGACTGTTCCCGGCGCCGCATTCGAGTCCGCATTCAACAAGGGGGCCACTTCGCTGGTTTTCCGCCCCTGCGCATCATACTCATAACGGGCCCATGATCCGTCGGCATTTACGGTCCGGTTGATGGGCTCACCCGTATCCCCTGAGCCCAGAGCCCGAGGTGCCGCAGAATTCGCTCAATTACGGCCCTCTCGTCAATCAACGCGACATCTCGTGCGAACACCGTGGGCGTTGCTGGGATCGGAGGTCTTAGTGACGGCGGGGCGACAGGCAACGACGTGGTCCTGTACAACTTCGTCGAGAAGACCGGAGGCCCGGTCATCCTGCTCCAGTGATGCCCGTCTCGGCCCGTGGCGGCTGGGGGTTGGGCAACGATTTGGCGGATATCAGCGTGGAGGTTGGCGCCGAAAATAGCATGCTAAACTGTTTAGCATCGGTTTTATTAAGGAGCGAAACCTGTGTTTAAGACGAGATTCCCCCATCCTATCCAAGAAAAAGCCCGCTGTTCACTGGCAACTGCTCACTGTCTGCTTCAGCAACGTCCTCGTTGCTTCCTCAACATCCGGAGCGGCGGTCACAGCGGTGACAAGGGCTATAATTCGGGCACCGGCATTGATGAGGCCGGGGAGATGATTCTGCTTGATCCCCCCCATCACCGTGAACGGAACCTTTGCCACTGCCGCAATGGTACGAAGTCCATCAAGCCCCAGATACTCACCTTCCCAGATCTTGGTTCCAGTCGGATAAATCGGCCCGATATTGATATAGGAAGCCCCTTCATCCTGGGCACGGATGGCTTCCTCCACGTTATGCGTGGACGCCCCGATGATCAACTCGGGAGCCAATCGCCGGGCGGCGGGTATTGGAAAATCAGCCTGCCCCAGATGAACACCATCCGCCTCCACCGCCAAGGCCACATCCACACGGTCGTTAATAATCAGCAGGCACCCGGCGCGCAAGGTCATCTCCCGGATCTGTCCGGCCAGTTCGAAATACGCACGCAACGGCATGTCCTTTTCCCTGAGTTGAATCAATTTCACCCCGCCCGCCAGCGCCGCCCCAACAATCTCGACGGTGCTGCGGCCCGCCGAGAGCGCCTGCGAGGTGACCAGATAAAGCCCCGCCTTCTCAAATCTCTGCATTCGTTCTGAAAGTAAAATACTCATTTTAACCCCAGGTTATACACCCGGTCCCAATTTTTGAAGACAGGCTCCAGCCCTTTGGCCCGTAACGCGGTAAAGAACGTCGCCACATCCCGGTCATCAATGACCTGGAATTGGCCATCGGGCGAAGTGGCGGGTTCACAATATCCACCCACGGTGGTACGGCTGGCGATACTCATTTTTGAAACGCCTACCCCGGCAATCCCGTCGCGGAATTTTGCATTTTCACGGGTGGACACGACCAACGGCACATCCGGCATGCAAATCCGGAAGGCAAAAATAATGCGGGCCAGAAACCGTTCATCAACAAGAAACGGCGGCTGATACCCCCCCTCCTGGGGACAGACCCTCGGAAATGAGATTGTAATTCCTGATTGCCAGAATTGGCGGCGCAAGAGGCGGGCATGCCGATACAGGGCCAGGGTGTCAAACATCGGATTGCTGATCCCTAAAAGTGCGCCCAACCCCACATAGCGCATTCCCGCTTCCAGGACCCGGGAGGGCGCATCCAACCTGTTCGCGTAATCGCGTTTCGGGCCCCAGCGGTGCAGGGCCTGATATTGGACCGGTTCGTAGGTTTCCTGATAGAGAGTCACACCCACACAACCCGCCGCCGCCAGCTCACGATACTCAGGGGTCGTCATGGGAAAAGCTTCAACTGCAACGGCTGAAAAATGTTTGGCGGCCTCGGCCACCGCGTCCCTCAAATAAGGAAAGTCGGCCTTCGGGGAACGTTCGCCGGTGAGCAACAGAACCTCCTCAAAGCCCATCGCCTTGAGTGCCTTGAATTCCCGGATCATTTCATCCCGCTCCAACCGCCTCCGCGGCTGGGGCCGATCCGCAGCGAACCCGCAATAGGCACAACCACCGGGACAATAGTCAGAAAGATAGAGCGGCGCATAGAGAGAAATTGTGCGGCCGAAATGGCTTTCCGTCAGATGCTTCGCGCGCTGGGCCATGTCTTCCAACAGGCCGTCGGCAACCGGTGAGACCAGGGCAGCAAAGTCGGCCTCGTCAGGGGAGGTGGTT
This sequence comes from bacterium, assembly GCA_037141135.1. Classification (GTDB taxonomy): domain Bacteria; phylum Verrucomicrobiota; class Kiritimatiellia; order CAIKKV01; family CAITUY01; genus JAABPW01. The sequence continues at coordinate 3,090 of JBAXDB010000074.1, forward strand.
GCCATTGCCCGATGCACATCCGTCTCGGATGCCGAATTCGCAATGGCGAGCCAGGACGAGGGGTCCAGTTCTACGGGAAGCTCCGTTATCACGCCGGGATCCCTGCCAGAAACGACGTCAGCGGACTGGTAGCCACCGCATGCCCGCTTTGGGCCATGAGCCCGGCCTGCCGGGCTGCAGCCCCGGCCTTGACAGCCTGGGCAAACGCCGCGGCCATTGCCACGGGGTCACCCGCCGCCGCGATAGCGCTGTTGACCAGAACCGCACTGCACCCCATCTCCATCGCAGCGGCGGCTTCAGATGGAGCGCGGATACCGGCATCCACAATGACGGGAATGCCGCTGTCGGCAATAATCAGTTTAATCATTTCTGCGGTGGATAAGCCATGCCCGGAACCAATGGCCGACCCCAGGGGCATAACGGCGGCACAGCCGACATCTTCCAAACGCTTGGCGAGAACGGGATCGGCCGGCATATAGGGCAATACGATAAACCCTGCCTTTGCAAGCTGCTTGCAGGCCTCATAGGTCTCCAACGGATCCGGCATCAGATGGTGTGGGTTGGGATGGATTTCAACCTTTACAAACCGACTCCCCGATAATTCGCGTCCCAGCATGGCGGCCCTGACCGCCTCCGCCGCATTCCTGGCACCCGATGTATTGGGAACCAGTGTAACTCCCAACCGGACCAGTGGGCTGAACAGATCATCAGAAGGACGTTCAAGATTAAAACGGCGCAGGGCAACCGTGACCAATTGTGCACCCGACGCCTTAATGGCGGCCAGCATCACTTCAACAGATGAGAATTTCCCCGTTCCGACCAGCAATCTGGACTGAAACTCCTGCCCGCCCAAAATGAATTTATTATCGACATTCATCCTCACGATTACCCTCCACCCATAAAAGACAGCACTTCAACACAATCCCCATCCTTGAGCGTAATGCCTGCGCGATCGGCCCTGGGGATCACCTGATCGTTCACCATGATGGCGACGGCATCCGGCTTGGCGCCCAGTTCCATGAGAAGGGTATCAAGCGAACCTGAACCCGTATGATCATGTTTATTGCCGTTTACCATTATGTTCATAAAAAAAGCGCCCCATTTAGAGGCGCCTCCCATTTATATTCCCTACGCCGGAATGACCCGGACAGGTTCAACGGGTATAATCTCAGCCCCGAGGGGCACCCCAATTTCTGTTAATAATCATACCTTACCCTCACCCCCTGTCAAGCCAGCCTCCAGTTAACCGGATGACTTGAAAAATGGAACTGGTCAAATCGGTTCAATCCTTGACTGGTGGTGAACAATCGGGATAAGTTGAAGAGATGATGACAAAAGGTTTTCAATCTCCTGTGAATTTAGCCTATCGGCTTGATAGCCTGACCAAATCGTTGGCACGACTGGAATCACATCCTCAACCCGAATCTGAAAACCAGGCGCGCCGCTTGGTTGCCTTGCTGCGTGCCTCCAGCGAATTTCGGGGAATGGATTCTCTGCTGCAATCTGCCCAAACAGCAGAACAAGCCCCCACTGCGACATTTCCCGCCAAACTGCGGGAACTGATTCTGGAAATCAAAAAAGTGATTGAGCAAAATCCCGGTGATGCCGGATTGATAATGATTGTATCTTCCGACAAAGGATTCGCCTCACACTTAGCGGAAAAATTACAGGCTTTGCATCAACAAACGCTGATTGCCGATTCACATCGCAAGGCAAATGAGACCCTCACCCTCTCCCCGGTAGTCTTCTGCATTGTAGACATCATGCTGGCAGACATGGATGGGCGGGCGTTTATCACCGAATTGCGCACACGGACGGAAACCGCCGCACTGCCGATCATCGCCATTACCCACAATTCTGCCGAAAACGTTGATAAACAGCCATTTTCAGTCCCTGGCGCTGATGGCGTTTTCTCAAAAAACACCCCCGTTGAAGATATCGCCAATTACCTGAAGCTTCGGCTCAAGCGGAGCCATATGAAAGGGTTGCAAGCGCGCCGGGATACCGACACCGGCCTGCCCAATCGCGCCGCCTGCTACGAAATTTTCAAGCAGCTTCAACGTTCGATTCAAGCGAACGATCCGCTGGCCTTTGCCCTGGTGGGCATTCGCCAATATACAGTGGCAAGCCATAACAGCACACTTCTTGCCCGCGATGAACTCATGAGGAAAATAGGAGCCATCCTGTCTTCTGCACTCCGGGCAACCGATGTCGTTGCACGGTGGTCCGAATCGGAGTTCGCCATTATACTGACTGGCGAGGATCATTTCGGGGCAACCAAGGCCCTTGAAAAAATAATGCCGGACCTTGCAGGGTTAACCCTCAAAAATCAAACGGGCGGAAATATCCCTATCACCACTTGTATTGGACTGACCATCAATAATTCGCGAACCACCATCGAAGACGCTTCCCTCCGGGCGGAAAGTCATCTTTACATGGCATTCAGCGACACCGACACCCCTTCAGGCGGAAAGCAAATCGTATCTGACGCCATTCCCATCATACACCGCGAGGAACCCGTCGCCCTCTGCCTGACGAATGCGTCCATGGCCAAAGTGATCAAGCAGATTCTCGAACGGGAAACGTTTCGTGTGGAAATATTTACGGACACCGAAAGCGTGTTGCAGCGCCTGAATGAAACCCCCTTCAGCCTGCTCATCCTTGATGACGAACTTTCACAGGAAAGCGGCTTCCTCCTTCTGCAACAACTGAACGAGCAGGCCAATACCAACGTGCGCGGCACCATGATGATGGTTAGTCGCGAAGGAAGCATTGACCGCGTCATGAAACTTGGGGCCAATGATTATTTTCTCAAGCCCCCAACTATGCCGGCATTTTTGAGTCAAATCAGAAGGATCATCAGCCACCACAGTTTACAGCAGTCCACGCCCGGGATCACGATCATGGTGGCCGATGAGGATTTCACGCAGTTATTGTTGGCAGGCTCAACTCTCCATCAACTGGGGACCTGCCAGGTGCTACTGGCCAAGGGGGCCACAGACACCCTGCAGCGGCTGAAGAATTCCCATCCGGAATACCTGATCATCAACCCCTTTATGCCGCACATCAGCCTCGCAGGGTTTATGAAGCAGATCGAAAACATGGGATGGTTGAAAAACACAAGGGTCATCCTGTCCACCCAGAATCCGGCGGAACCCCTGCCCATTCCCGCCGGGCACCCCGTTATTGGCGCGATCTCCCGCCCCTTCAAGCCCCTGACTTTACTTGATGAATTACATAAGCTGATTCCAGCCGTCCCTAAAACCGCAAACGGCCGTGCCCCCACCGATCCCCGTTTACTGGAGCTTGAAATTCAAAGGATCTTGTCCATCAAATCTTAACAAAGGCTGCTGATGAAAACACTGACATCCAAGCGCATTCTGGTGACCGGCGGCGCCGGGTTTGTGGGATCACATCTATGCGAGAAACTTCTGACGCAGGGTCATGAGGTCATTTGTGCTGATAATTATTTCACGGGCACCAAAGCCAATATTGCGCATCTTCTCAGCAATCCGTTTTTTGAACTGATGCGGCACGATGTCACGTTTCCCCTCTATGTGGAGGTGGATGAGATTTACAATCTGGCCTGCCCCGCCTCACCGGTGCATTATCAATATGACCCCGTGCAAACCACCAAAACCAGCGTGCATGGCGCCATCAATATGCTCGGGCTCGCCAAGCGCGTCCGCGCCAAAATTCTGCAAGCCTCCACCAGCGAGGTCTATGGCGACCCCCATGTCCACCCGCAACGCGAGGACTACTGGGGCCACGTCAATCCCATCGGCATCCGGTCCTGCTATGATGAAGGCAAGCGCTGCGCGGAAACGCTTTTCTTCGACTATCACCGCCAAAACAACGTCCGCATCAAGGTGGCGCGCATTTTCAACACCTATGGCCCCAGAATGCATCCCAATGATGGGCGTGTGGTCTCGAACTTTATCGTGCAAGCCCTGAAAAATGACCCCATCACCATTTATGGCGATGGAAAACAGACCCGGTCTTTCTGTTATGTAAATGATCTGGTCTACGGGTTAATTAACCTCATGAACTCTCCGGATGACGTGACCGGCCCGATCAACCTTGGCAATCCCGGCGAATTCACCATGCTGGAACTGGCCGAAAAAGTCATTGCACTCTCAGGGTCAAAGTCCAAGCTGAATTATATGCCCCTCCCCGCCGATGACCCAAAACAGCGGCAACCGGATATCACCCTGGCCAAGAAAGTCCTGAACTGGCAGCCGACAATCGCTCTCGACGAAGGCCTCTCCAAAACCATTGCCTATTTTAAAGAATTGCTGAATCGCAGTTGCGAGTGACTCCGCCACCTAATAATATGATTGGCCTCAAAACCGGCACGGTTAAACTGAGCCATTACACAACACTATGGCGAAACCGCTATCGCGCCGAAGAACGGCGTCTGCGGCTTTACACAGAAGGCTCTGTTTATTTGCTTGAGCATATAGGCAGCACCGCCATTCAAGGACTGGATGCAAAACCGATCATTGATATCGCCATGATGATCCCTACCCTGCGCCGACAGGCACTTTGGATTAAAAGACTTGAGGCCGCAGGCTATACCTATAAAGGGGAGTATGGACTGCCAGGGCGCCATTTCTTTACACGCGGTAATCCTGTGACGCACCACCTCCATCTCGTCGCCAAAGGGTGCGACCACTGGACCCGCTGGCTCCTTTTCCGGGATTATCTGCGCGCCCACCCTGAAGAGGCGCAAAATTATAACAAAGCAAAAAAAAACCTCGCCCGAAAATACAGCCAAAACCGCGTAGCTTATACCCAGGCCAAAACCCCGATAATTAATGCAATACTTGAAAAAGCAAAAAAAGATAAAAAAACAATAAAGTTTGTTGACGGGATAGTCAGTAGCGACTAATTTCCCTCTCAACAAGAGCCGTAAAATAAACCACAAGCTATTGTGGCTTTTTTATAAAAAAGCTTAAAGAGTCGCTATAAAATAAGAAAATGCGACTGCATAGTCATAATTGACCGACTGGCAACGAAAAAATGGACGACGAACCAGACCCTAGAATTGAGGGCAGAGCATCGCGAAGGGCTACCAAAACCCGTCAGCGATTGCTGGACGCTGCCCTCTATATCTTCAATACCAAGGGTATTGAAGGTTGTGCCATCGAAGATATTACGGAAAGTGCTGATGTCGGCAAGGGCACCTTTTACCGCCACTTCATGGATAAACTGGATATCCTTCGAACCCTGCTGGATCTGGCCGCAGACGATCTGATCCTGCGTATGCCTCCTACCGATGCCCCTGCCCTTTCATTTGAAGACCGGATCACACAGCTTTTCAATGCGCACGCCACCTTGTTAGCCGAGCGTGCAGATTTGTTTCTGGTTTTTCTGCAGGGACAGACCATGGTTGCAACACGGTCATCATCCATCCCTGGGCTGCAACCGCCTTTTGCCAGATACATCACCGCATTGGAAAGTCGCTTGAAACCTGTACTTCCTGATCCCGCTGATGTTGCCGGGGCCCGACAGCTGGCTGTTGCCATCGGGGCCATCATTTGCGGCAACATCACCGTCGGCATGTCCATTTTAAGCAGTAAACATGACGTGATCAACAATCTCGATCTGGCACGACAGTCGCTGCTAGTCGGCACGTCGCAACGACTGAGGTGCACCGTGTAGACCTGCCCTTCAGGTGTGGTTTGTTCGGATTTCAGGAGTTAACATTTTTTTGTAACAAGGAGTTTTAAAAATGAACAGCAGCAATATGATAAATGAAACAGCATCTGTGTCGGTTAAAGAAGAGCCTCCGCTTAACAGTGATGAGCCTGCAAGTACAAGCTCTGCCGCGCCCATTACCGCTTCCACACTCAACCCTCAGCAGAACCCCAAGTGGAACGATTGGCGCTGGCAGGTCCGGAACCGCATCCGGACGTTCAGTGACCTGACTGAATTTTTCCCTTCCTTGAAAACCAACAAGGGCATCGCCCGGGTATGCGAAAAATACCCCATGGCCATTACGCCCTATTATGCCTCTCTCATTAAGACGACCGATCTGTCGGATCCGGTCTTTCAAATGAGCGTGCCGCAGGGCCAGGAGCTTTTTGCCCCCGATTTCCTGCATGCCGATCCTTTGGAGGAGGAGGAAGACATGCCCGTTCCGGGCTTGATTCACCGGTATCGCGACCGCGCCCTTCTGATGGCGACCACCATGTGCTCCATGTATTGCCGCCACTGCACAAGGAAACGCGTGGCCGGTTATCAGGAATCCTGTATTGATGTCGCCCAGCTCAACACCATTACCGGCTATCTTCGCGCCCATCCTGAAATCAAGGATGTGGTCATTTCCGGCGGTGATCCGCTTACCATGGCAACCTCGCTGCTGGAACGTATTCTCGCCGCCGTGCGCTCCGTTCCCAGCGTGGACATCATCCGGATCGGCACACGCGTTCCGGTGGTGTTGCCCCAGCGGATTAATTCAGAACTTACCCAGATGCTGGCGAAATACCACCCGGTGTGGGTCAACACCCATTTCAACCATCCCAACGAAATCACTCCGGAATCCACGGCAGCCTGCGCCAAGCTGGTCAATGCCGGGATTCCTCTCGGCAACCAGACGGTGCTATTGAGAGGCATCAACGACTCCCCGCAGGTGATGGAGGAACTCCTGCGCGGTCTCGTCAAAATACGCGTCCGCCCCTATTACCTGTTCCAATGCGATCTGGTACGGGGTGTGGAACATTTCCGCACACCGATCAGCAAAGGTATTGAAATCATGGAATATCTACGCGGCCGGATTAGCGGTTTGGCCATCCCGGCTTATGTGATCGACGCCCCTCACGGTGGCGGTAAAATTCCGGTATTGCCCAACTACATCATATCGTCCAGCCCGACCCATACGGTGCTGCGAAACTATGAAGGCATGATCGTCAACTATCCCGAACCCATGGAGCCCATGGCCCGCACTCCTGCCCCTGCAGGGACGCGTAGTGGAAGCCACGGCGTCTGGGATGTGGCCGCCGGCCTTTCATCGGTCATAACGCCTGCTAACTCTAACCGGAACAAACGCCGGACCGCCCGCAAGTACCAGAAGCCGGACCCGAGCCAGGAACATCCTGAATTCCGCATCCTGCTGGAATCGCTTATGGCTGAAGGCGGAGGTTAATCCCCTACGTGAGCTTAACCATCGGTTTGACCTATGACCTGAAGCGCGACTATCTCGCCCTCGGCTACAAGGAGGAGGATGTCGCTGAGTTCGACGCAGACATCACCATCGACACCATTGAGAAGACCATTGCCGAGCTCGGGTTCAAGCCCGAGCGTATCGGCCATGTCCGCGCGCTTTGCGCCAAACTGGCCGCTGGTGCCCGCTGGGATCTCGTCTTCAACATCGCGGAGGGTGTTTCAGGTCGAAGCCGGGAGGCTCAAATTCCCTGCCTGCTGGAAGCTTTCGATATCCCCTATACCATGTCTGATCCGCTGGTCTGCGCGGTTACCCTTGACAAGGCGGTGGCCAAGCGGATCCTCAAGGCAGAGGGTCTTAACACGGCTGGTTTCCATGTGGTTCACAGCGAAGCCGATATCGCGAATGTCAAACTGCCCTTTCCCCTGTTTGCCAAACCCATTGCCGAGGGAACAGGGAAAGGGATTGACCGCGCGTCACGCATCACCAACTCAGCCGAATTGATGGAGGTCTGCCAGGCCTTGCTGTTAAAATTTAATCAGCCGGTCCTGATTGAGGAATACCTGCCCGGCCGCGAATTCACCGTGGCCATTCTTGGCACCGGCAACAAGGCGCGCGTCATGGGGACCATGGAGGTCTGTTTCCGCGATAACTCCAAACCCACAATTTACACCTACGAGGTGAAGGAAAACTACACCAGCCATGTGGATTATCATTGCCCGCCCCGGACAGCGCAAACCGAGGCGGTTGAAAAGCTGGCGTTGGACTCATACCTGGCGCTGGAACTCCGTGACGCCGGCCGGGTGGATATCCGGCTGGATCGACACGACCAGCCGTCATTTATGGAAGTCAATCCCCTCCCCGGACTCAATCCACTCCACTCTGACCTGCCCATCATCGCCAAACTAATCGGCATGAGCTACCAGAATATCATCAGTTCCATCATTGACAGCGCCCGGTCCCGAATGGCCACACCCGCATGAACTCGCTGCGCGAACCGGTTCTCATCTTGCACCACGCCATCCCCGCGCCCGGCAGTTGCCAGAGCGTCGAAAGCGATGCCGGCGTGCTGGAGGAAGTTCAGGCGGTAGCCAAATCTTTGAAGGCCCTCGCCATCCCGTTCAGGACCTTGGCCGTGGAGTCACTTGCATCCCTCCCCGCCCTTCTGCAGAGCGCGTCTGAGCGCCTGATTTTCAATCTCGTCGAGAATTTTCCCGGCCGCCCGGCGGATGCGATGCAAGTGCCCATTCTCTGCGAAGCGTTCGGCAAAGAGTGCACCGGGAATGACAGCACCTGTCAGGTGTTGGCGCTTGACAAATGGCGCACCAAAGCAATCCTCAAAGCTGCGGGACTGCCTGTCCCGGCAGGCCTCATTATCCCGCCTGGCCACGGTTCCACCATATACTCCGCACTGCCCCCTCCTCCATGGATCGTTAAACCACTTTTCGCGGATGCAAGCGAGGGCATTCACGCCAGTTCAGTCATTCACGACGGCATTGCGAATCTTAAGAAAGCAGTGGCCCGGGTTCATCGCGACTTTAAACATCCCGCCCTCGTGGAACAATTTTTCGGAACCCGCGAAATCAATATCTCGGTCTTACAGGAAGGCAGTGTCATAAAAACCCTGCCCGTGGCTGAAATTGAATTCCGTGATTTCGGCAAGGATCGCCCCCGCATTGTGGACTATGCCGCCAAGTGGCATACGGACTCCTTTGAATACAAAAACACCATACGGGTGATTCCCGCCGTCCTTAACAAGGCCGTTGCGCTCCGCCTTCAGGAAGCCTCCCTAGCGGCCTGGCACACCATGGGGTGCCAGGATTACGCACGCGTGGATTTCAGACTGGATGACGCCGGCAGCTTCGTCATTCTTGAAATCAATCCGAATCCCGATATTTCACCCGACAGCGGCTTCGCCGCCGCTCTCACCGCCGCCCGCATCCCCTATGATAAATTTGTCAGCAAGGTGTGCGAAAATGCCTATTCACGGCTAAGGCTCAGAACGCCCTCCCAAATAAAGGGTGCAAGCAAGGCTAGTCTCAAACCGGCTAAAAAGCGGGTCCCATCCGGACGAAAGCCGTTCATTCGTTTTAGTGAGGCCACTGACCGCGATGGCATTCTGACGTTCATGAAAGGTACGGGCTTCTTTAATGATGATGAAATTGAGGTCGCCAAGGAGGTATTAGAGGATGCCATTGCCAAGGGCCCCACTGGCCACTATCAATCCTTTACGCTCCTGGATGCGGGACAACCCGCCGGCTGGATTTGCTGTGGCCACACCCCTTGCACAAAAGGGACATTTGACATCTACTGGATTGGGGTCAGCGCCAACTGTCAAGGCCGTGGCTTCGGCAGAGCCTTGCTGGAACATGTTGAAAAATTCATCCGCCGTCTGAAAGGACGTATCATTATTATCGAAACATCCGGTCGCCCTCTCTACGACTCCACCCGTGGCTTCTACCTGAAAACCGGCTATACCGAAGCCGCCCGGATCCCTGACTTTTATGATCAAGGGGACGGCCGGGTCATCTACGCCAAGGCGCTGTAA
>JBAXDB010000075.1:0-12714 GCA_037141135.1 bacterium
GATGAACTTTGAACCCTATCCGATACCCGACCCGATATGGAAAGGCTGGAGGCCCAGACCATGTTCAGGACAACAAAGCATAAAGACTTCCTTTCAGCAAAGTGCTGGAAGAAGAAAACATAAATCCGGCCAACGCCGGGGAAAGACGAGACAAAGAAATGAATGGAACAAAGTTGATAAAATCGAAGGAACACAAGGCGAGTTTTCTAGGGACGAAGGCGGGAACCCCGAGGGCCAAGACCCCGACCGTGTTTGCAACCAAAAAGCAAAAGGGCTTTGTGACCGCGCGGGCCGTGGTCGTATCGGCTGCGAAGATTGCCAAGCCCCAGGTCAAATCCGCGTCGAAGGTATTCAACACCGTGACAATGGCACGCCCGGCACCGGCGCCCGTTGTGTCTCTCAAGATTCAGCGCCAACGCGCGACCCGGCTTGAACTCATGAAGAAACACGGCCTTCGATAATCAGAAAGGAAAACTAACAATGAGCTATTTTAAGATAAATACTAACTGTTTTGAGAGCCCGGAGGCTGAAGCGGCTGTTTCAATAGTCAATGAACTGATTGATACGATTGCCGCCGAATCGAAGGCGATCGAGGCAGACGGCGCCGCGTTGCTGAATGAGGCTGCGACCTGCGAACCGGGGGACGCTGCGAAGCTTTTCAAATCCGTTGACGCGTTGCGCGTTAGAAGGCTGAAAAACCTATTGCAGGAACTCCGTGTCCCAGCGCTGAAGGAAGCGGCTTTCCCGTTGCTGATTGCCGCCCTTGACGCCGAAATCGTCCGGGCTGAAGCGGCTTTCAATGAGCAAGAAGCGGTACTCAATAAGCACGCTGCGGAACTGGGTTATGACCCCGCTGGCCGGGAGTATCTGTCATTCGTCCGGACTAATCCGCTGCGACGTGACTTGATGCTGAAGGCGCAAGACACCCGGCGCTTGAAGTCGACCGGCACCTATGCGCTGACCGTGGAAGACACCGCCGCAACGGAAGGAATCAAGAAGGCGATTGCGGGAATGCTGCGATGATTAACGGGCCATGATTCGAGGCATACTGTCCCGGCGCCCTTGCCGCCGTTCGAATCAAGCAAGGCTATTCTTCTTATGCAGACAAAACTTTATGACAACGTGGGGCAAACTGGACGGCATAGGGGGGCTTATACCCCCCCCGGTTCGGGGCCTTCTGGGCTTATCGGTACAGAGCCAGTCTCAAAGACCATTTGCTTAAATTTCTAATCCGTTTTTGAAATAAAATGAAGACACCCCTAAAATATGCTGAAAGTGTCGATCCTGCCGGTATCAGGGGGCTTCTCATTTACGCGTCGACATTCAACACCCGAGCCCGAGGCGACACCCGGCACGCGGCCCAAGCCCAGCGCGTTTACAGATTCAAGAAATCGGGAGACTCAAGCCCGACCGTCAAGCGGCTGATTGAACAGGCTGTCATAGAGTTTGATTGTGGCGCCGTGTGGATCGTGCCGGGGCATGAGGCGGGCGCCGTGTCTCACCTTCAGGAGATATTCGGGCCAACGATTGAACGAATCAAAACGACGGAGCGCCGGAAATATCGCCACTCCGCCCCGGTCGATATTGAAAGCATGGCCTTTCCCCCCGCCGCGGGGCGCGTGCTATTGGTTGATGATATTGCGACTTCAGGGGCAACGCTGGCAGCGCTGCGGGAACATTTAGCGGGGCTGGGAGTTGTGGCTGTCCCGTTGGTTATCGGTTTGAATTGGCGCCTATTGCCGAAAGGGTTTGATTCAAAACCGCTTGACGCACAATGGACACAAGCCGCTGCGGAGGCCGCCCCGAATTGGCTGAACGATGCTGAACGTAAACGGGCGGGGCACGCGACGGCATCCGCCATTATCCGCCGGGCTTGTGCTGACCCAGAGCGCCGGGCAACCTTAGAGCGTAGCCCTGATAAATGGCTGCGTCATTATCTGGGCACCGCGTTTCCCTTAACGTGGGGCGACGTGCATAAAAACATGATCCGGGCCGCCGTCCGGGCGATCCGTAAGGGCTGTGGGATGGCCGTTGCAGCACCCCGAGGCACCGGCAAAAGTACTGTCATGTGGGGCATTGCGTTTTTTGCGTTGCTGTCCGGGGCTTGCAAGTTTCCCGTTGTGGCCGGCTACTCTCACGCGGCGGCCCGGCGAATGCTGCGAAAATGGCTTTTAGCGCTGGCAGATAACAAACTGATTCAGGCTGATTACCCCGAATTTACGCAACCGTTTGAAGTGTCGATTCACGCGAACCGCTTGAAGGCGTTATGCTGGGCAGACACCGGGCACCCCTGCGGGGCTGATGTACGATCCGGGGACGGCGCCTTAATGCTTCCTGATGGCCGTGGCGTGCTGGGGGCTGTATCTATCGGGGGCAACGTCCGAGGGCTGCACGTGGCGCTTGCTGATGGTTCTACTATCCGCCCCGACGTGCTTTTGCTGGATGACCCGCAAGACAAGTCGACCGCACAATCAGCGCCGCTTGTCCGAAAAACCATTAATCGAATCGAGTCTGATTTATTCAGTATGGCCGGGCCGGATTGCCGCCTTGCGATTATGGCAACCGTGACCGTAATTGCCGCTGATGACGTTGCCGAATACTTCCTGAAGCATCCGGATTTTGAAGCGATCCGCGTTGCACAAATAACCGAATGGCCGACCGGCTTTGCTGACCGGGCATCCGCAACCCGTAAACTGTGGGAAGCATGGAACGGGGAACGCTGCGAAGGGCTGGCAGACCATGACGGGGGCAAGCGTGCAAAGGCATTCTATCGGGCCAATAAAGCCGCGTTGACCGCCGGGGCTGCCGTATCATGGCCGCAACGGTTTGACCGCAAGCGAGGCGACCCAGACGCCATATTTGCCGCAATGTGGGACTATTACCGAATCGGGGAGGCCGCCTTTATGAGTGAAAGGCAGAATGCACCGATGAAAGAAAATACAACCGTATACGACCTGACCGCCGCTATTGTGGCGAGCAAAGTTTTCAAGGGCCGGTATCGTTGCGACGTGGCACCTGATGCCCGGTTGATCGTAGCGAGTACAGACTTGAATCACTATGGCTTACACTCCGCCATTGCTGGCTTTTCTAACGACCAAACCGCTTGCCTTGCGTGGTATGGCCGCTTCGATCATAACGGCGCTGGAATTATTCCAAAAGATTGCCCCGAGGCTGATGCAAAGCGCCGGATGTTTGAGGCGCTTGTCACACACGGGCAACAACTGGCCGCCCTGCCGCTAACTCAAAAGGGGCTATCCGCCCGCGTGGGACTGTGGATTATTGATTCAGGCTATTTCCCTGACGTTGTGCGCAAGTATCTTGAGGGGCCAGGTCGAACGCTGGGGATTCAGGTTATGGCCGCCCGTGGTTATGCTGCCGACCGATACCGCCCGACACCCAAAAACGTAATAGGCCGCCCGCGTGAGCAATGTCACTATGCAGATTCACCGATTGCCGGGCGCTTTATCGCCTTTAATGCCGACTATTGGCGCGAAGTGGGGCAGCGCGCATGGCTGGGCAGCGCTGGGGCACCGGGAAGCATTTCACTATTTGACGGCCCGCGTCATTCTGAATTTTCCGAACATATCTGCCGGGAAAAGTTACTCGAAAAACTACACGGCCAATATGGAACCGTGTGGCGCTGGGCAACTGCGCCGGGCTGGCATGATTACGGGGACGCGGTGACCATGTGCTTTGTTGCTGGGGCATGGGGCGGAATTGGCACCGGTGGATTAGTGGCGACACATACAAGGCAACGAACGCGGGCGCGGTCGATAGGAGGAATCGAACTATGAAAACGAAAATGAAAATGACGAAGGAATGGGCGCGCATTTACAAGGCGCAATGCAACGAGGAAATTTACATGACGAAATACAACTTTGCAAAGGCCGTCCGGGCCGTTGTGCCGGGAGCGCCTGACAACGTGCTTGAAGGGCTGGCAATTTATGACCCCGAGGCCCGCCGCGTGATTCGGTACTTTGAACGCAAGCGCCGGTATTATGAGCGGCTTTTAAGGCATCCGCAATGATTCGACAATGCTCTAATTGCTGCCGATGGAAGGGCGCGCCTGATGCGCCTATGAATTTCTGCATTTTGCAAAAGCGGGACATTCTCTTTTCAGTAACCGGGCGGGAATGCTGTTGCACGTCATACCGCCCGAGGACACCCGTTGACAATGGTGCAAGTATAGACATTGCCCTTGTCGAGATCGGGCCGCCTGTGACCTGTGAGGCCGTGTTTTCCTGATGGATTACCGACCCACAATCGTAATTGATTCGAGGGAGCAAGCGCCGCTTGTATTCCGAAATCTGGCATCCGGGCCGGGCACCCTGACAAGTGGCGACTACTCTTTTTCAGGATGTGAAGAAATATTTGCCATTGAACGGAAGTCTATACCCGACCTTGTATCGTGTTGTGCTGGATCGAACCGCGAACGGTTTGAAAGGGAACTGCACCGGCTGCGGGGCTATCGGTTCAAGCGCCTGTTGATCGTGGGCACGCGGGCCGAAATTGAAGCCGGGGACTATCGAAGCAATATCAAGCCGCAATCAGTACTGCATACGCTATCAGCTTTTGAGGCGCGCTATGATTGCCCCGTTGTATTCTGTCCCGACCCGACCGCCGGCGCCCTTCAGGTCGAGAGCTGGGCCTATTGGTTTGCGCGTGAGATTGTGAAATCATTTGAGGCCTTCACGAAGGGGGCGCCGTCCGGGCCGCGTAAGGATACCGCCGCCGCCTAGATCGTGGCACCTGAAGGCGACCAGACCGCCCGCCGTGTCGTTTGACCCTATACGCGCGCCGCGTACCATGTTACACAATCGGCATGAAGCAACCTTCCCCCAGTATGGCCGCGTTTATCGCAAGGCAAATTGCAAAGGCTGCACAATGACCGCCCCGACGTGTCGCGATTGCGAGAACACCCAGCGCCGGAATATGCCGCCCCAGACCCCCGACACGGCCCGACCGGAGGCCCGGACATAACAAGGCATTGCCAGAGGGGAGGGGGCTTTGTGGGGCCGTATTTCACACACACGCCACACACACACGGAAAACTTTAACCTTTTTTCATGGTTCAAAAGCACGCATTAAAGGGCCGCGTGTGTGTTGTGTGTGTGATTGTGTGTGTGAATTGACCTCAAGTTTCCCCGTTTTTCACCTTGTTACATTGGGAATAGGGATTGACTGTAAAAAGCAAAAAACCGTCAATTTCCTAAGAAACTAACGGCTTTTTACTCATATAAGTTGGTAGCGGGGGTTGGATTTGAACCAACGGCCTTCAGGTTATGAGCCTGACGAGCTACCGGGCTGCTCCACCCCGCAGACGTATTCCATTAACAAGTCCTTAAACATATCCTGATTACGCATTCAGCGCAAATCTTATTTGAATTAATTTTCTGTCATAATATTCCTGATGCCAAAATCTACGAAATTCCTTATGCATCAATCAGGGATTCCCCTATGGCGGGTTTTTCAGAGGCTGGTAGTGTAAAGGTGGAAATGAAGGTTGCTTATGAATGTACTACTTCTGGATGATGACCCTTTTATTTTGTCTTTGCTTAATGCGGCACTGGTGAAATGGGGACATAATGTTTCTCTGTTTACCAATCCAGGCCGTTGTCCGATTTATTTTTCAAAGGCATGTCCCTGCACTTTAAATGAATGTCCTGATATTGTGCTGACAGACGTGAATATGCCTATTGTCAACGGGATGAAATTCGTTGAAGAATTAAAACGTAAATGCTGCAAGTGTCCGACAATCGGGATGATGTCAGGCGATTGGGGAGAGACAGATCTTCGGAAAGCCGTTCAGATGGGGGTGAAGGTCTTTTCAAAGCCGTTTAACCTGCCGAGTCTTCGTGCATGGCTGGCATCCGCATCTGTTGGTATGGCAACTACTTCACGGCTCTGAAATTTCCGGAATAAGTGCCGGTGCCTGTTGAGGTAGTCAGGGTGCCTTGGATGGAACCCGCAATGCTGGTGTTGACCACTTTCCCCAAGTATTGAATGTCGCCGGTGCCGTTGGTTTCCGTAACCGAGGTGGTCAGCAGGAAGTCGTTCCCTGAAAGTTTGCCCTCAAGATGTTTGCCTTCGTGCAGGGAGTCGCTGCTTACCGTGCCATTCCGATCAATACGGATTGCCATGGCATGTGAGGAGCAGGAGGAACTGCTCCCCGGCGGTTGGGCGCAGAGCGTGACGGTTCCCATATAGGTGCCTGCGGCATTGGTCGCGGTGCCGTCCGAGGTGCCTCCGCCACCGCCGCCGCCTCCTCCGCCAGCCAGTGCAAGCGCCGCCCCACCCGCCAGAATGACGCCACCGGCGATGAGTGCCGGCTTGGTCCAGGAACGGCCTTTCGCATCCGCTGCTGCCTGTTTTACCGCCATCCCATCACCGGCCTTGACCGTAATGGTGTTCCATGGGGTTTCCGCTGTTAAATCTCCGGCATCACGCGCTTCAATATAGTAGAGTAACTGTTTGAGCCCGGTTGTCAGATCCGATGAAACGGAGCCGGTGTACCAGCCCGCTCCCGAACTTTGCATCGCCACCTTATAGGGGGCGGCGTCACGCGAAACGGCATAGAACAGCGTTACATTTTTGACGGGTTGGGCTCCGGGTATCACCTGGGCGCGGATGAGTACATCCTGTCCCTGCACCGCGAGGGTGACGGGAGCGTGTTCAATCCTAAGGGTTTCGGCGTGGGTCGAAAAAACCAGAACGGGTGTGAACCAGGGGACCAGGGCCAGACATATCAACCGGGAGTAATGCGATTTCATGATAGATTTCCTTCGTAGAATTAACGCCAAAACCAGAAAAATGTAAGCTGATTGGAGGGGGTAGACAAGCATATAAAAAAGAATTCAGTATTCAGAATTCAGTATTCAGAATGCTTTGGAGGGTGCCAACCGAGCAAAGCGAAATTCTGGCTTCTGTCCTGTTATTCATTTCTGAGAGCTTCAGATGGCGAAATTCGGGCGGCGGCCCGGGCGGGCCAGTAACTGAAAATGATTCCAAGAATCAATCCGGACAGGAGCGGGATGATGATTACGGCAGGTCCGAGGTGGATGGGAAGGGGGCTCCATGACCGGCTTATCGTGAGTAGTGCCCATGCTGCCCCAGTGCCGGCCAGGGTTGCCGACAGGGTGATGAGCAGGGCTTCACACATGAACAGTAGGCCTATGTCAGTAGGCGATGCCCCCAGTGCCCGGCGTAAACCGATTTCCGGAACGCGTGTTTGCACGCCGGTCAACAGAAGACTGGTCAGCGTGAGTCCGCCGAGCACGAGACAGAGAAGAACTATGGCGCCCCCTGCCAGCATGATTAGCTGCTGATAACGCATGAGGCCGTGGACCAGGGAATGCGGGGTGACCCAGGAAAGCCCTTCCACCGTGCAGTCAGGCTGAAGCATCAGGTTTTCGACCCGGCGGATGAGAGTGTCGAAATGAGCGGGTTCAGAACCCTTGATGAAGAGGGAGTCCAATCTGCCGGAGGCAGGTGCCGGGGCGGTGGACCAGGAGGCGGGAACCGTCCAAGGCACCAGAAGCAGGCGGTTACCCGGGGCGACGGCACGCCGGATATCGCTGGTTTCCAGTGAACCGGCCTCGATATCGGCAAGGCCAACCACGCGAAATGTCATGTTGCGCAGGCGGACATCACTGCCGACAGTGAGGTTCATCGCCTGTGCCAGGGCCGTGCTGACCACGGCGCAATGGGCGCGGGTGCGGATGTCTGAGATATCGAACTGGCGACCACGGACGATGCGCCAGGGGCGGACCTGAAAAAGTGTTTCATCCGTTGCCGCGAGAATGGCCCCATCGGGAAGTCCCGCCGCAGTCCCATCATCCAACCGTAGTCCGGTTACGATGGCGTCCGTGAGATTGGCGGCCAGGATTTCGACATGTCGCCGGGAAAGCGTGGACTTCTCTGCCCTCCGCTCAGTCTCCGATGGCTGGACGAGGCCGAAGACGTTGACACCCAGTTCGCCTATCATCAGTTGGGTTTTTTGACGGACACCGCCGAGAATGGCCAGCAGTGACACCAGGGCCGCCATCCCGATCGAGAGACTGGCAAAAGAGAGACCCGCCCGCCCGGGTTGCGCGCGCGTGCCTTCTCCAATGTCGCGTAAAAGAGCTGTCCAATTCATTCGATCACTGTTCCATTTTTGAAGGCAAAACATCTGTTGCAGTATTTCAGTAGTGCCGGGTTATGGGTGGCCAGCAGGATGGTGATGCCGCGCTGATTCAGGTTTTTAAAACACTGCATCACACCTTCGGCTGAATCTCGATCCAGATTACCTGTGGGTTCATCGACGAGAAGCAGGTCTGGCGGTGCGGCAACGGCGCGGGCGATGGCGGTACGTTGCATTTCTCCGCCAGAAAGTAATCGTGCCGGCTGATCGGCATGGGGAGTGAGGCTCATTTCCTCCAGCGCCTGCCGTGCGAGACTCAATGCCCGGGAACGCGGGATATCGAGGTAGCGGAAACGGAATAACACATTCTCCAGAACGGTACGGTGGCTCAACAGGCAGAAGCGCTGGAAGACCATCCCGATGCGGTGCTTGCGAAGCGCGTTCAGGTTAGGTTCAGCCAGCGCGGAAACATCCTGCCCACCGAAATGCAGGGAACCTTCAGTCGGGCGGTCCAACAGGGCCGCGAGATTCAAGAAGGTGGTCTTCCCAGACCCGGAAGGCCCCGTGATGGCCGCGAAATCGCCGGGTTGAATGGTGATGTCAACCGAGTGCAGAACCCGTGCGGGTCCATGCGGTGTCGGAAACAACTTGGAGACGTTCTCCATCTTGAGTATGGATGGCTGGGAAGCGGTCATGGCAGGATCAGCCGGTCACCCGTGGCGACCCCTTCAATCACTTCATGGAAGCGGGCGTCACACCAGCCGAGTTTCAGTGAACGACGCTCAATGCCACGGGACTTCCGAATCTGGCATGAAGCGTTGCCCTGCTCCCACTGCACCGCAACCCGCGGGATCAGGATGGCATCAGGTCGATTGAATGAGCACACCTCCACATGGAGTGACATTCCCGGCCGTAGTCGCGCGTCAAGTTGGTCGATGCGAATCACCACCCGGAAATACTTCTGCCAGTCTGGATATCCGGGTTGAGTTTGAGCCATAAGGCCAACGCTTTCCACGGTTGCGGCCAAATGGAGGTCAGGGTAAGCCAGCGGAGTGACGACTGCTGACTGGCCGACCCGGACCCGCGCCAGGTCCGACTCGGGGATGAAACATGGCACGATGAATTCACTCATATCCGGGATGCTGAGGAATGGTTGGTTGGGATAGATGGTATCACCAACCCGGACCGTCCTGAATTCAGTGCCGACATGCAGGGGGAGGTAGACTGCCAGTCCGTCTGATGGAGCGGTGATGACGCAGTTTGAATACTGTTGCTGTGCCAGGGTCAGTTGTTGACGGGCTGCTTCAACGGCTGCCCGGGCCTGAGTCAGTTTTGCAGGGTGCAGGTGAGCCTTGGCAAGGTCCCGATGCTGCTGAATTTGGTTGGTCTTGGCTTTCAGGCCGGCCAGTTTCAATTCCTCCTGTTCAATTTCGCGGCGGGAGACCAGTTTGCGGTCAACCAACTCGCGGGTATCCTCCAAAATCTGTTTTTCGGTGTCATATTGGTAGCGGAGGTCATTCAGTTGAACGTCGAAATCCTGCATTTCAAGGGGCAGGGTGGCGTGTTCCAAGGCGTCCAGTTCGGCCTCAGTCCGGGCGGTTTCATTTTTGAGTTTGACGAGATCCGTCTCCAATTGGGAGCCGTCGAGGCGCACCAGCAGGGCGCCACGTTTCACCTGTGAGCCTTCGGGAACCAGTTCAATGAGAGTGGCGCGGCCCTGGAACCGGGAGAGAATGGTTTCCACCCGCCGGGCTTCGAGGGTGCCATCGCAAGGGGTCCACACCGACAGGGGGCCTTTAATGACAAGGGCTTCCTCGCGTGGCGCGGGGTGGCTTGAAGGAGGCTTTTCACAGCCGCCGACAAGAAGAGTGGCGAGCAGTAATAAAAAAATGTTTTTCATATGGGGACATTCATGAACCTGGGTTTAAGCGACTCGGGGGCTTCTGTAAGGGTGCCCATGATGCGAAGCAGGTTGTAACCGGTGACGCAGATCCTGGCGCGTATTGACAGGAGCGTGGATTCCGTCTCTACAAAAGCGTTTTCGGCATCAGAGACGGCAAAATTGTCGCCGCGTCCCATTTCGAAAAGACGGCGGGCCAGTTCAGCCCGGGACTGGGCCGCTTCAAAATTACGGCCCGCAATGGTGAATTCCGCGCGGACCTGGCGGTAGGCAGAGACTGCCTGCTGGACTTCGCGCGCAAGGTTCCGTCGCTTAATGCAAATGGCTTCCCAAGCGGCTTGTTCGTCGACTATAGCCGTGGTGACGGCCGTCTTGTTCTTGTGCTGCAGCAGATCCATCTGGCCGGCGAGGCCAAACGTCCAGAGATTGTTGTTGAAATCAAGTGAGTCCGCAAAACGATGATCCTGATCATATTGCTGATTTGCCGCCACGAGGGTGAGGTCTGGCTCGAGTTTGCGCCGGGCCAGTTTAACCTGACGTTGCAGGCTCCGGTAATCGTCGAGGGTTTGGGCGTAGTCAAGGCGGTTGCTCAGCGAGGTCTGGAACGCTGACTCCACAGGTGGTACATCCAGGTCGGGCAGGGGTGTCGCTGCCAATTCGATGTTTTTTTCAGGGGTGAATCCCAGTAATTCGGCGAGTTCGCTGGTGGCGGAAATAAGTTCTTCCCTATGGGATTCCTGGCGTGATTGGGCCTGACCGTAGAGCAGTTCGATCCGCAACGTGTCCACATGCGAGGCGCGTCCCTGTCGTTCCCGGATGCGGGTCAACTCACGCAGTTGATCGGTTCGCTCCAGGATGGCCTTGTCGCAGTCAAGCTGCTTCTGGAGGCGGAGGATGGTTTCGAAGGATCGCACGACATCCAGGACGATATCCGCTTTCTGGATTTCCCAGCGGCGTTCCTCGGCCCGGAGCCGTTCGCCGGCGGAGGTCATGCCCTCTTCATGAACGAGCCGCCCTGAATTTCTGAACAGCGGCTGGCGAACATCCACTTTCACCGCCGAACGCCAGGCCTCATCCACGAATAAGGGATAGCGGTTGACCTCTGCGCCCAGGCCGATTTCCGTCCCCCAGAGAAACTTCTTTTGCGCCCGGAGCCCGTAATGCCAGTCCGTCTTGCCCCCTGTGCTGTTGACGGAACCGAGCGGCGAAACCTCGGGATCGAACTCCTGGCGGGCTGAGGTGACACCGAGACGCTGGCGGTCTACGGCCAGACTGCCGTAGGCCAGGCTGGCGTTATGTTGAAGCGCCGTCTGGATGGCCGCGTCAAGTTCAAGAGGTTCGGCGGAACGGGACAAAAGAGGGAGGCTCAATAATATGCCAAGGAGAATCCGTCCAAACCGATGTCTCACTGAAACCCATCCTTCATGGTGGACCGATCGGGTGTTGCCCGGTAATAGCGCGTGTGCTTCAGGGTGAGTTCCCACTGCTTGGCATACTTGAGAAAGGCACCGTAGGACGACATGAGGGCGATGGTCAGGCCATGCTTGCCGTCACGAAAACCCTGTTTTAGGATGTAGCCTTTGAAAAAACGTGCCAAGGGATGTATGAGCATTTCCGACCAGTGAAACCGGCAGCCTTCCACAAAACGTTGCTGAGCCGTGATGGTTGAAAACCGGTTGAGGGTGTTGATGTGATCGGCGAGATCGTCATAGGTGTAGTGCCAGATGGGATTATTTAAACGCCGGATGGGGCCGCGTACAACGACTTTGTCATGGGGCTCCTGACCCTCGGTGCGACCGAAGTTTTTTTTAAAAAGGCGAAGTTTGACGTCGGGATACCATTCGCCATGGCGTATCCAGCGGCCGAGATAAAAGACCTGGCGTGGAAATTCGTACCCGACCAGCCGGGTGTCACCGGAGTCCATCGCCATCAGGATTTCATCGCGGAGGGCCGGGGACATTTCCTCGTCGGAATCCATAAACAGCACCCATGGGTGTTGTGCGAATTCGCGAACCGTATTACGCTGGCCCACATAGCCCAGCCATTGCCGCTGATAAACCGTGGCATCGTGCTGGCGGCAGATCTCCACGGTGCGATCCGTGCTGAAGCTGTCCAGCACGATCAGTTCATCGCACCATGACAGGCTTTTGAGGCACTGCCCGATTTTCTTCTCTTCATTGAAGGCTAAGATGCACGCTGAAATTTTTTCTCGCATAATTTTTATCCTGGTTTGCGGCAGACCATCATGGGGCAGTGGGTTGTTGTGTTTCGTCCGGGGGGGCAAAACTTTCATCCTTAAGAAGATCATTCGGCTGGCTGAGTTCGTCCTGAAGTATTTCGCGATAATAAACACGGATAATGAATCCGTAATATTGCGCCATGCGTTCGGTCCGGGTGGGGGGCGTGGAAACCACATAGGACGCCATCACCGTTTTCTGTTCGGTGGCGCGCCACATGCCCGGTATGGTTAAGGCGGTGGACGTTCCCCGGGGCGAGGCGGGGCTGATCCGTCGGGAACTTTTATCACGATCCGCAAACATCACCTCGATGCGCACGGCGCCGGGATCGAGTTCCTTTTGGAGTTCTGTCGCCTTCAGGCGGATCGTGAGCAGTCTCATCTCGAGGAACTGATCGGTTTCCGGGAACTTATTGATATCGGTGCCGGAGATTTTGATCAGACCTCCGCCGGGCA
>JBAXDB010000076.1:0-12677 GCA_037141135.1 bacterium
TAGCTAAGGATCAAGGTCATCCCCCAGCCCCGTTCACCTTCTGGCCACTCAGCCGACTGTCCATCCTGGCCACGGCGTTCTTTATCGGGGCTCTGACACATGTGGTATGGAACTCTTTCACTCACCAGTATGGATGGATGATTCAGCAGATACCAGCACTCAGCACCCCAATCTTTCAAACCCGCTGGGGCGAAGTTCCACAGGTCAGGTCAATGCTGATGGGGAACAGGGAGAGGCGGCATTTGACCTCCGTCCCCCCGTTTACCCTCGCAGTAGTCTATATTCTCGTGTAGCCCGCCTTGACAATCCCATGTGGAGGAGGAGAATCAGGGTCGAAAATATGAAAACAAAACTCTTAAAATCGGCGGTTCGGGTTCTGAGCACAGTGGCCGTGGTGGTCTTTATGGCCTGGATCCTCGTCGCCCAACCGTCCTTCCACCGTAATCATACCTCGGGAACAAAGGGGGATCCGGCAAAGTTGCGGGAGCATGTCGAGGCATTGTCGCAACGTTTCTTCCCCCGAGACTGGCAGCACAGGGAAAACCTTGACCGATGTGCCGACTATATTGCCCAGCATTTCAGGCAGGCAGGAACCACCGTTGAATTCCAGACATTTGATGTGGGTAAAAGACAATCCCATGTCAATACTGCGTCAAGATTGCAGTGAACTTATTTAGTCCACTTAGGCGCTTGACCCGCCCATGCACAACTGCTATCAAGGCAAACACGAGGAAAAATATATGATAGAACAGGGTAAAACGTATTTGGTCATGGGTTTGCTTGACGCGAACTCCATTGCCTACTTCATCGGCACAACCATTGAACGGCTTGGCGGGAAAGTAATTTATTCGGTCCAGAATGAGATCGTCAAGAAGCGCTATCTCAACGCAAGCAAAGTTTTGACAACAGCGCAGAAGGAAAACCTTGACCTGCGCTTCTGCGATGTCTCGGATGAGTCTCAGATTGAAGCGCTTTTCGCAGGCCTCGGCACTCTGGCCGGCGTCGTTCATTCCATTGCCTATGCCAATCCCAAAACCTGTATGGGGAACGAGTTTCACACCCGGTCGATGGCGGATGTGCTCAAGTCTTACCAGATCAGTTGCGCCTCTCTCGCAACCGTCAGCCAATTTGCCGCGGCCCATCTTAAGGACGGGGGCGGTATCGTCGCCCTGTCATTTGACACGCACCATGTCTATCCCCAATATAACTGGATGGGCGTCCACAAGGCAGCCCTGGAAGCCTTGGTCCGCGCCCTCGCCCGCCGTCATGGCCGCGATCTTATTCGCGTCAATGCCATCTCCTCCGGGCCTGTCGCCACAACAGCGGCGAGCAAGATTCCGGACTTTGAACATATCGGGAACATCTGGGCACAATCCAGCCCCATCCCCTGGGATGCGGTCGAGGACCGCCAGGCTGTCGCCAATGCCACCGCATTTTTGCTGAGTCCGCTGGCAGCCAAAATTACAGGCCAGATTCTTGCCGTGGATGGTGGCGCCGCCATCATGGGCGGCCCCCTGATGGACCATGAGCGCGCAAGTTAAGCCTTTTTCCTCTCTCATTCCCATTCCGACTGCGCCCGGCGCGCGGCGGTTCAACGTGATGGTTAAACCCGCGGGCCCCGCCTGCAACCTGAACTGCAGTTATTGCTACTACCTCTGCAAAGAACCATTACTGGGCCTCTCAGGCCTTGCAACCATCCCAGACGCCATTCTGGAAAAACATATCCGGGACTACATCACCGGCAACGATTCCACTGAGATCGTCTTCGACTGGCAGGGAGGCGAACCCACATTGCTGGGCATCCCGTTCTTTGAAAAGGTTCTGGCACTTCAACAGCAATACACGCCCCCCAACAAATCTGTCCTGAACAATCTTCAAACCAATGGAACATTGCTGGATGATGCCTGGTGCCTGTTCCTGCGAAAAAATCAGTTTCTTGTCGGCCTCAGCATCGATGGTCCCAAGGAACTGCATGACGCCTACCGTCGCGATAAAGGAGGCCGGCCGACCTTCGACCTGGTTATGGCAGCGGCCAAACGCCTCAAAAAGCACGGGGTACAATTCAACACCCTGACCGTCCTCAACCGCCTCACCACGAAATATCCGCTTGATGTTTATCGCTTTCTCACAAGGGAGGTTGGCGCCCGGATGATTCAGCTGATTCCCCTGGTTGAACCCAAGGGATTTGAAAACCTGGCACCGGACCAATACGCTCCGGAGATGATGCCGATTGTTGGCACGCCCGCCTCACGCCCGGGCTCACCTGACTCCGTTGTGTGTGATTGGTCGGCCGACCCGGAGGAAACCGGTGCCTTTCTGTGCCGGGTCTTTGATGAATGGCATAATCGTGATATTGGAAAATATTTCGTAAACCTTTTCGAAACCTCCGTGGCAGCTTGGGCGGGACTCCCCTCGCAGATCTGTGTATTCAGCAACATTTGCGGCAAGGCTGCGTTATTGGAACGCGACGGCAATTTGTACAGTTGCGATCACTTCGTGTACCCCTCCCACCGGCTCGGGAACATTCACGAACACACAGAGGCGGAGATGATTTTTTCAACGCGCCAAATGAAATTCGGCCTGGCGAAAAGCGACACGCTGCCTCCGTATTGCATCGCCTGCCAATATCGCTTCGCCTGTCATGGCGAGTGCCCGCGCAACCGATTCATTAAAACACCGGATGGCACGCCCGGCCTGAATTACTTCTGCCCAACCTGGAAAAGCTTCTTTGCACATGCCGATGAACGCTTGAAGACGCTTGCCCGCCGGGTGAATAGGGGCTAGCAGGCAAAGATTGGCTCTTGGTCAGAGACCATCTTAGCTCAAGTGTTAGCGCCGGGCGAAGGATGGCGGAAGGGGAGGGATTTGAACCCCCGGTGCCTTGCGGCACTCCGGTTTTCAAGACCGGCGCGTTAAACCACTCTGCCACCCTTCCGATTCAATTGTCTTTGCGAAGCGGGGAGACTAGATAAACTAGTGCAACCAAAGCAAGTGCTTTATTTCACTCCGAAAGCGGCGTAACCAGCTCCGGATAAATGACGGCATACCGCTGATTGCTCAGCCAGTATTCGCGGCCTTTGACCGTTAAACGGCGATCCACCAGCGAAGGCATCTGAGACTCATTCCCGCGCAGGTAACACAAGGTGACCTTTTGCTGATTGCGCATCGTCACCAGGCGGTAATCCATCCCCCGGAAGAATGCCAGCGGGACCCGTTCAACCGTACCCGACCGCTCGACAAGAGCCCCCTGCCCCAACACCGGAGCAAGTTCATCCCGACTCAGCCCGGCGGGCAATTCCCGCGACAGGAGAGAATTGGTCGACAAAGCCACCTTTTCAACTGTGGACACTCGTGTTTCCGGATCTTGCGCAGGCGCAGGCTCATTTCCGAAAGACTGAACCACGGTTCGGTTGACCCACAAAATAAAATCCTCTGGCGCCGCCACTTTCATCCATTCCCCATGAATCTCCCGTTCTGTCAGAACAGCGCCTTTGGCGACTGTCCCCACATCACGATAACTGATACCCGGTCCTGAGCGGAGCCGGATTTTATCCCCCGTAACCACTCCGCCCTTCACAAATTGCTTCTTCAGCCAGAGCCCCGCATTTGTCGGCGCCAGAATTCCGAACCAATCGCCCTCCACGCGAACAGCGGAAAGGAGTTGCCCCTCCTGAACCTGGGCCACCACTTCTGTCCCCGCATCCGGACGGACACGCAGATTCACATTGGCCGCCACAACCCGTACCTGAAAATTAGTCAGCTCCATTGCGGCGGCGGAAAACACCGACACAAAAACCAGAGTTATGAAAGTTATCTTCATATTTTCTCCATGTAACTCGCCGCACACGGCGGCCCTCAAAAACCAGAAATATTACCCGACACCGGCCTCACGAAACAAAGTCTCAATCTCCACCCGTGACAGGGCCCTGACTTTCCCAAGCGGCAGGGAGCCCAACGTCAGCGAGCCCACGGAAATGCGTTGCAAGGTCAGCACATTGAGCTTTACTTCCCGCACCATGCGCCGCACCTGTCGTTTGCGACCCTCCCGGAGGGTGATGAGATATTCAGAGGGCCGCGCCGGCACGGGAACGATCTCTTCCGCATGCAGCATCTCACCCTCGGATTCAATTCCAGAAAGCATTCGGCGCCTGGCCGTCTCAGTCAAAGGGTAATTCAATCGCACATGATAAACTTTAGCCACTTCATGCCGGGGATGGGTCAAACGCAGCGCCAAAGAACCATCATTGGTGACAATCAGGAGCCCTTCGCTATCCTGATCCAGACGACCGACAGGGTAAAGGCGCTCTTTAACATCCGGCAGCAAATCGAGGAATGTTCGCCGACCATGGGTGTCATGACAGGTACATAATACCCCGCCAGGCTTATTGAGCATGAAATAGAGCTTCTGCTGAGGAAAAACCTGCTGGCCATCCATTTCGACGGTATCAATGTCGGGAGTGACAGAAACGCCTTGCTGAGAGACAACCGCGCCATTCACAGAAACCCGGCTGTCTGCGATGAATTGTTCACAGACACGCCGGGATCCGACGCCACAGGAGGCGAGATACTTTTGAAGACGAACCAGCTTACTCAGGCTTTGTTTTGGGAAGCCCTTGTCCGCGGCTGCCTTCTTTCCACTTCCCGCGCTTGCGCAGGAGGTCAACTCTTTCGAAACGTTTAAGGACATTACGCTTGGTGGCGATTTTATCCGCCGACTTTAAACTTGAATGCATCGACATGATCGTACTCCAACTCTTTAACTGCTTTCATTGCAGGGGTGGGAATATGACGAAAAGTCGCCTTTCTGTCAATAGCTTGCGTTGCTTTTTTGAAGACACTCGGTTATGGTGGAAGAAATCGGAGGATACATGTTTAATTGGCAACTGGATCGGCCCCTGGCCGTGTTTGATATTGAGTCAACGGGAATCAACCCGAGGACGGACCGCATCATTGAATTATCAATAGTCAAGCTGCTCCCCCCAAAGGGGATGCATGAACTGCGAACGTTCATCCTCAATCCTGGAATCCCGATTCCACCTGAATCCACGGCCATCCACGGCATTACGGAAGCGGACGTGGCAGGCAAACCTCTCTTCAAGGATCTGGCGGCAGAAATCTACCGGTTTCTAGAGGGGTGCGATCTCGCCGGCTATAATATCATCCGGTTTGACATACCCATGCTGATCGAAGAATTTTTGCGCGCCAGCATTAACTTCAGCATGGAGGGACGCCGCCTGGTGGATGCCCAGCGCATTTACCACAAAAGGGAGCCCCGCGATCTCAAAGCCGCCCTCCAGCATTACTGCGGGGAACTGTTTTTGGAAGGACATCGCGCGGAAGCCGATGCCCTGGCGACGGTCCGGGTGCTGGAAGGCCAGTTCACCCGTTACCCGGATCTCCCCCGCACGATGAATGAACTCGATAAGTATTGCGATCTTCGCGATCCCGCCTGGGTGGATCGGGACGGCAAACTTCGTTGGGCAAATGGTGAAATCGCCATTAACTTCGGCAAGAAAAAAGGCGAAAAACTCTGTGATCTGGCCAAACGTGATCCCAACTTCCTGCGTTGGATCCTAAAAAGCGATTTTGCCAGCGACACCAAGGCGATTGTCGAAAAAATATTGAACGGAGAGAAAATCAATCCCATTGGGACGGGTATGGCCGACCAATTGGCCGCCCTCAAGGATCCGGAAGCGGAGTAAGACAAAAAGCCGGGAAGTCCCGCATATGGGTGGGCCTCTTCTACCTTCAGGTGGCGTTCGCTGTCCCGGCGAACGCATTGGCATCCAGTTCGCCTACTTCGGGCATGCAGCCGCCGTGACGTCGGCTGCTACCTGCAGATCATTCAACACCCGCAGGACCACCTGCCCCACGATTTCGAGACTACTGGCGCTAAGCTTATCCAGAGTGTCTTGGGAGGTATGCCAGTAGTCATTGAGACGCGGCGCCGACCCGTATTGAAAATCAATCAGATCGATCGCAGGGATTCCCCGCTCGATAAAAGGCTGGTGGTCATCCAGAATGGAATAATCACACAATGAAAAAGACGACCGCGTCCCGGCCTCGGTAGCCGCCCTGAATACCGCCGACATTAATGAAGGATCACTATTGCGGGGAATGGTCACATTCAGGTCTTTGTCACCGATCATATCCACAAGGATAAAGGCCTGCACCTTTTTGGCGCGTACCTCCGCAACCAGCTTCGCCGCCAGATGCCGGCTCCCATGCAACCCGTCATTCGACCCATAGTTAACCCGGCATTCCTCACCATCCAGAAAGACAAGCCGGACTTCCGCTCCTCCTGCAGAAGCGGCTTTAAGCACGGGCGCCATGGCCAGTAACAAGCCCACCCCGGAACCGGAGTCATTCGCCCCCACAAAGGAATCGATGCCTGACTTCAGATCATAATGCGCCCCGAGAATGATCATGCGATCCTGTTTGCCGGGAATGATGCCGATTACATTCCGAAAGGTCTTGCTCCCCTCCGGCGTGGGTTCCTCAAAGGTATCCGTCGTCGCAGAGATCCCCATTTCCTGCAATCGACGCTCCAGATAATCGGCCGCTTCTAAAGCCGCAGGGGAACCAGCAATACCAGACCCTGACTTCAAGAAACGTTCCACTTCACTGAACGCATTAGAACCCTTGAAATCAGAAACCCGATAGTCAGTCTGGACAACGGAAGGGGAAGATTCATGCTGCCCGCATCCATTGAGCATCAGGAACAAAGGAAGGACAATCCACTTCATCTTATCCCACAGGAGAGGGGTTAACATGGATCAACAGGATATACAGGATGTTTTCGAGAAAAGAATTCCTCTTTTTTATCCTGAACATCCTGTTTATCCATGTTTGAATTTTCCACACCCATCAGCGTTCGGCGAGTCCGCAAAGTTCCAGGATACGATCCAGGTCATCATTCGTATAGATGTCGAGCTGGATGTACCCCTTGACTTTCCGGCCATTGGCGGTTGTCCGGCAGGGATGAACCTGAACACTGGTCCCGAAATGCTGATGCAGTTTATCCGTGAGATAGACCAGATGACTCGCCGGAATAGTTTCCTTTTCAATCCCCTTTTTCCGGGGAATTTTGCGGGCATGTTCAACAATCTTTTCAAGTTCACGGACTGAAACGCCATCCTTGATAATGCGCTCAGCCATCCGGCATTGCTCGGGCTCCGTCGCCAGGGAGAGCAATACCTTGGCATGCCCGGCCGAGATCAGTCCCTCGGCCAGAAACTTCTTGATTTCCTTCGGGAGGGATAACAGGCGGAGCGCATTGGCTACCGAGGCCCGCGCTTTGCTCACTTTTTGCGCAATCTCATCCTGCGTCAGTTTGAAGGTCTGGGCAAGAACCTGATAGCCTTCGGCCTCTTCAACCACATTTAAATCCGCACGCTGCAGGTTCTCAATCAGCCCGATTTCCAGAGCCTCGAGATCGGTCGCAGCGCGCACCACAACAGGCACCTGCATCAGGCCGGCCTCCTGCGCGGCCCGCCAGCGGCGCTCGCCCGCAATCAGCTCATAGCCATCTTCCGCCTTGCGAACGAGGAGGGGTTCCAGCACGCCATGTTCGCGCACCGAGGCGACCAATTCATCCATCGCCTCACGCACAAAGTTACGGCGCGGCTGAAAGGGATTGGGCCGGATCTGGATGGTCTCAACCAGCAATGATCCGCCTGAGGCAGACGCAGGCGCCGGGGCCACCACGGCGGGAGTATCCTTAATCAACGCGCTCAAGCCCCGCCCTAAACCGTGTTTTACCGCCATCCCTCATCCCTCCTGTTGACACCATTCAAACACAAATATTACTTGCGGGCAAAAAGCTGACCGGGCCGGGCACGGGGATCCATCGCGGGGCGCGCGCCCAAGCCGGGCTTGACCCCGTCATCATCGCTCTTCTCAACATCAACTGAGCCGGCTGCCGGCGCATCCATGTCAAGTACCGCCTCACCGCCAGCCGATTCCACAGGAGTGATTTCAAATTTACCCACCAGGCTGACACCCTCTTCCACGACCAGCCGCCTGGCCTTGATATCACCGGAGACCCGGGCAGCCCCCTTGAGCTCAATACGTTCCTTGGCCGTGATGTTGCCCTTGATCATTCCATGCACCACCACCGATGCGGCAATGACATTCCCCTTGATCGCAGCGCCCTTCTCCACGGACACATCCCCAGCCGTTGTGACATCGCCATTGATCTTGCCGGCCATTTTGATGCCGCCCGAGCACTTGATAGACCCGTTGATTTCAACATCATCCGCAATAATTGTCCTGACTTCTTCCATGATCATTCCTTTGTTTATGTTTTTCTTAAGGATACATTCCCACCCTTGTCAATCCTGTCGCTTCCGGCAAATCAAACAACAGATTCATATTCTGCAGCGCAGAGCCCGCCTGCCCCTTGACCAAATTGTCAATATGAGCGATCACCCGCAATTTACAGGTTCGGGCATCCACATCCACAATCAGATTACAATAGTTCGTGCCCCTCACATGGATGGTTCCGATGGCGGCATTCCGGTCAAAAATCCTGATAAAGGGGCTGTTCTTATAGAACTCACGATACAAGGCGATGACATCCTCAACCTTGGTATCGGCCTTCAACTGCCCGTAGAGACTGGAGAGAATCCCGCGACACACCGGGACCACCTGGGCCGTAAAGGTCACCCGGATATCCGTGCCGGCCTGCAAGCTCAATTCCCGCTCAATTTCGCAAACGTGCTGATGGCCGGAGAGTTTGTAGGCATTCACATTTTCATACCGCGCGGGATAGTGAAATGAGGCATTCAGCTTTTTCCCCGCCCCGGAAACTCCTGTTTTGCAGTCACAAATCGCACTATACGGATCAATCAAGCCGTGTTTCACCGCCGGAGCAAGGCCCAGGATACAGCTCACCGCAAAACAACCGGGATTTCCGACCACCCGCCGCTTGGAATTGATTTTGCTGCGGTGCAGTTCAGGCACTCCGTACACCGCTTCCGGCAGGATCTCAGGCGCTGCATGCTGTGTATCCCGGCCAATCCGGCTGGCATAAGCCGCATAACTCTCAGGGGTATTGAATCTGAAATCACCACTGTAATCAACCAGTTTGGCGCCACTCGCGAGAATCTCGGGAGCCAGCTTCATACCCACGCCATCCGGAGTGGCCATAAACACCACATCAACCGGCTGCTTGACCGACGAATCCGTAGGGGCCACCACAACCATGTCGCAGGCTCCGGCCAGATGCGGATAGATCTGACTGATCGGTACGCCGACGTCGGTTAAACTGACCAGCCCGGCTATTTTAACGTCCGGATGCCCCAACAGAAGCTCTATAATCCCTACGCCGCCATAGCCACTGGCGCCAATCACTCGTGCAGTAATCACAGCCGACTCTCCTTAACATTTGCTCTTCAAAGCTGAGAATTCAAAGTTCGAACTTTCGACTTCTGACTTTAAACTTTCAAACTTCAATTTTCAACTCGCAACTTTCACATATTCCTAACGGGCGGCAGATGCTCCTGACGCACTCTGCTAAGATAGGTAAGAATTCCCCGCGAAATCCCTTCGGCAATCTGATCCCGATAATCGGCGTCCAGTATCTTCCTGGCTTCCTTGCGGTTGGATAAAAACCCGCACTCCACCAGCGCAGCCGGACTATTGGCATTCCGGATAACATAAAACCGCGCCCTCCGAATCCCGCGGTCCGCAGAACCTGTGTGCGCCAACAAGCCCTTATGCAAATATTGAGCCAGCACCACATTGGCCCCGTCAAACCGGTTGCCGGGACAATCTTTCCGTTTCACCGTCAATACATTCTGTTCCAGTTCCACCGTGGTGGGATAGCCCGAGGCCGGAACAATATAGGTTTCCACACCCGAGATGGCGGGATTTCGGGATGCATTTAAATGGATGCTGACAAAGATATCCGCGCCATAGCGGTCAGCCCGCCAACAGCGCTCATCCAGACTCATGGTCGCATCCCGATCCCGCGTCATCATCACATTCACATGGTTCTCACGAAGCCGTCCCCTCACGCGCTTGGCGATATCCAAAGTGAATCCCTTCTCCTGAAGAGAGCCCTCCCCGGTTCCGGGATCCGCCCCGCCATGTCCCGGATCAAGCACCACCAATGCGGCCGAGGCTTTACGCAGGGCGCGTGAAGGTAACAGGATGGCCCCGACGGTGTCCACGGCATCAACCGGCGCAATAACCCAATTGCCAGCCGCCTTCAGCACACTCCGGTTCAGGTAAACCGAAAGCCCGTTAACCACCACCCGCCGGCTACCGGCCTCAAAAATCACCGTGGCTGTCCGACTGCGGTAGACGGCGCTCCTGCCATATTCGGAAGGAGCGCCAAAGCCATAGGACGCCATAACCTCGTTCAGGCCCAACCCCCGAAACACTACGGCCTCCACCGGCATCGACCAAACCATCATAAGCAGTAAAGCGAACCCCATGCCCGCCCGCCTTCTCCCCGCTCTCGATATGATGCTTGCCACCTTGCCTGCCCCAATCTCTGTAATGATTTTTTGTAGCCGTAAACCATTCATTTTGATATAGGCAACAAGAGTATGTCAAGCGGCATGCAATGCTACGCGTCATTTATACAAGGGGTATGAGCAATGGCTGAAGTAACTCTTGAACAGGTTCCCCAGAAAATCAAGGATTTGTTCAATCGCGGTTTTGTGTCCATGGAACGTGGCAATCTTGATTATTCCATCGAGATGTTTACCGCCTGTCTGGCACTTGAACCCCGTCTTCATAAAGCCCGGAAATTTCTGCGGGCCGCCGAAATCAAACGATTCAAGAGCCAGGGGGGGGGACAACTCACCCATCTCATCTCTTCTGTCACTGGCTTCTCCAACCTGATCAAGGCACAGGCATTGCTGAAATCCAAGCCCATGGAGGCGTTGCAGGCGGCCGAAAAGCTTCTCTTGAAAGACCCCCTGAACCTGAACTACATCAAGCTTCTCGACAAGGCGGCCATGGCTGCCGATGAGCCCGAGATCGCTGTACAGACCCTTGCCATCGCAAAGGAACATTACCCGCAAGACTCCATTCTTCTCGAACGGCTGGGGCGCCTTTACCTGGAAACGGACCAACCCCGCCTGGCACTTGACTGCTTTGAGACACTTTGTGAACTCAAGCCACAATATAGTGTCGCCCAGAAACTCCGGAAAGATGCCATGGCAATCAACAGCATGTCCAAGGACGGATGGGAAAAGGTTGGAACCAAGGGCACGAAATTCACCGACCTTATCCGGGACCGGAAAGAAGCCGATACCCTGGCCCGTGAATCCAAAGCCGTGATCGACAAAAATGATACGGCCATCATGATTGAAGAAAACAAGGCTCGAATTAAGCGCGAACCCGGGAATATGAATTATCGGCGCGCCCTGGCAAACCTTTATAAAGACAGCAAAATGTATGTGGAAGCCATCATGACACTGCAAGAGGCCCAGACCGTATCAGGCGGACGTGATCCTCAAATTGATCAGAACATCAGCGCCATACGGATGCAGATGATGGACGAGGAAATCAAGAAACTGACGACAGCAGGCATGACGGCAGCCGCGGAAGCAAAACAAAAGGATCGCGAACTGTTCCTGGCCAACGACCTTCTGGAGCGCGTGACCCGCTACCCGAATGACCTGCAATTGAAATTTGAATATGGGGTCATGCTGTTCGATCAAAACCGGATCAATGAGGCGATTCAGCAATTCCAGGCAGCCCAGCGCAACGCACAGCGCCGCATTCAGTCTCTTTTCTATATCGGACGATGCTTCAAAGCCAAACAGCAGTACGATATGGCTATTGATCAGCTTCAGCAGGCTGTTGCCGAATTACCTGTCATGGACGATACAAAAAAAGCCGTGGTGTATGAGCTTGGCTTGATATATGAGCTCACCGCGCGCAACGCCGAAGCGATGGAGTGCTTCAAGCAGATCTATCAAATCGAAATTGGCTATCGTGACGTTGCGGCCAAGGTGGAGCAAGGCTACAAGGCTCCAGCCAGCTGAACGTCCGATTAAACCGGCGTGACACCTTTTTTCAGGATGATGTTGCCATATTTTGCCGTTTCCCCCGTCATCACCACCGCAAAGGCATTTTTAGCGCGTTCATAGAAGGCAAACCGGTCAATTCTCGTGATCGCCGGGGTTTTCGGGGCATGCCGATCCACGGTCCTACGATACGCCTTCTCGATCTTGGGATCGAGCCTGTCCCCGGCTACGGCGGACATCATGATCAAGGGTGACTCCACATAGCTGTCCAGTTCGAACACCGGCAAGATGGCATCAATCAAAGCAGAAACGGAGAGGCCGTCCGCCCGGATCACGCGCTGACCGAACGTTTCGCCGGGAAAATGGGCATCGGCCAATACGAGCTCATCACCATGTCCCATACGGCAAAGCATGGATAAAAGTTCCGGACTCAACAACGGGGAAATACCTTTCAGCATGACCGATCCTCCTTGGGTTGATAACTACTTACTATGGCGAAGCCACGCTCTGTATCTTATTGTCGTGCCCTACTACGCCCTGCGGCGACTACGCCTTGTGCTTCGAAGGGCATCCTTCACCCGGCGCCTTTATTTTTGGTCGTAGACCATCCGTAGCTCAAGCCGAACGGCACCGAGCGAAGGATGGAGCCAACAGTCGGGATCGAACCGACGACCTGCGCATTACGAATGC
>JBAXDB010000077.1:0-12453 GCA_037141135.1 bacterium
CGTTTGGGATGGCGTGTCAGACACCGTTTGACGGACTGCGGTTGAGTCGGTAGCATCCTCCGCCATTGTGCAAGAGGAAATTGACTTTAAGCAAAATCGTGCGGCCGCTGATTCCGATGGCGGTGTTCCTGAAATTCTGAAGGGCACCGTGAACCGTGTGGTGTTTTGTTCAGAGGACACCGGTTATTGTGTTTGCGGGGTCATCCCAAGAGGCAAGCGGGAAAAGGACGAGGTCATGGTGGTCGGGAACGCACCGACGGCGGTGGAAGGCGAGACGATCGAGGCGGAAGGTCGTTGGAGTCACCATGCGAAGCATGGCCGGCAGTTTCAGGCGACACGTATTGAATGTCATGCCCCTGTCACCATCGAAGGGATCAAGCGTTATCTCGCCAGCGGAATGATCAAGGGAATACGGGCCGGACTGGCTGATCGCCTGGTGGCGGCGTTCGGGTCTAGAACCCTGGAGATTATTGACAGGGAATCGGCGCGCCTGCAGGAGGTGGATGGTATTGGGGCGACCCGGCGCGAGATGATCAAGACATCCTGGCGGGAGCAGAAAGCCATCCGCGATATCATGGTTTTTCTTCAATCCCACGAGGTGGGAACCGCATGCGCCAAGCGGATTTACAAGCAATACGGAGACCAGGCCATCAGTGTCGTGCGGGAGAACCCGTATCGGCTCTGTTATGAGGTTTGGGGAATCGGGTTTAAAACGGCGGATCGGGTTGCGGTGAGTCTCGGGGTACCACCGCATTCCATCAACCGGGCCCGGGCTGGACTCCTGTACATTTTGCAGACCATGTCGGAGGAAGGCCATTGTTTCTGCCCGCGTGAGGATCTAATTGCCGCGGCCGAGCAGATGTTGGAGATCCCCGGAGATATTTTAAAGGAAGCCATTGTTCATAGCGTGGCGGATAGAACGCTCGTTGATGAACGCGGGAATGTCTATCTCTTCCCCTTGTACCAGGCCGAAACAGGGGTGACTACGGCGCTGGAACTCTTGCTGAGAACCAAGCTTTCCCATCCTTCCCTTCAACTCGACAAGGCGATAACCTGGTCGGAAGAGCGGATGGGAATCGGGTTCGCCCCCGCCCAGCGTAGCGC
The DNA here is from genome assembly GCA_037141135.1 of bacterium. Taxonomy (GTDB): domain Bacteria; phylum Verrucomicrobiota; class Kiritimatiellia; order CAIKKV01; family CAITUY01; genus JAABPW01. The sequence goes on from JBAXDB010000077.1 coordinate 1,105, forward strand.
CCTGGAAATGGCCTTATCACGGAAAGTTTCAATCATCACCGGTGGGCCCGGAGTGGGGAAAACAACCATTGTGCGGGCCTTGGTGGATATCTACAACGCACGCAAGCTCAAGATCTGCCTCGCGGCACCAACCGGACGCGCCGCCAAACGCATGGAGGAATCGACCAGGATGCCGGCCAAAACGATTCATCGGCTGCTGAAATACACGCCCGGCACCAACCGGTTTGAACATGGCCCTGAAAATCACCTTGAAGGGGATGTGTTTATCCTTGATGAAGTGTCGATGATCGACATTCAGTTGATGAATTCCTTTCTACGGGCCCTGCCCCCCACGGCAACCCTGGTGTTGGTGGGGGATGCCGATCAATTGCCGAGTGTGGGCTCCGGGAACGTGCTGCGGGACATGATCGATTCCGGTGTGATTCCGCTGACGATCCTGGAAACCATTTACCGGCAGGAGGCTCAAAGCTGGATTGTTCGCAACGCCCACCGGGTTAATAGCGGCCTGCCGTTCGAGTTCCCTGAGAACGGGGAGCGCTCTGATTTTTTCTTCATTGAATCCGACAACCCAGAGGATGTCATTGCGAAAATGCTGGAACTGGTCTCGTCGCGCATTCCAAAAAAATTTCATTTTGATCCGATGACGGAGATTCAGGTCTTGACCCCCATGCGGCGCAACCAGTTGGGAAGCGAGAATCTCAACACGATTATTCAGCAGACACTGAACCCCCTGGGAGTGGCAATCAGTCGCTATGGACGCGAGTACAGAGAGGGTGATCGGGTTCTCCAGATTCGCAATAACTACGACAAGGATGTCTATAATGGCGATATCGGACAGGTCGATGGCGTGGATTTAGACGCCCAGGAAGTGATTGTTAATTATGACGGGCGCCGGGTGGTTTATGCGGCGGAGGATTTGGATGAACTGGATCTGGCCTATGCCTGCTCGGTGCACAAATCTCAGGGAAGCGAATATCAGGCTGTGGTTTTATTAATGACGACGCAGCATTTCAAACTATTGCAGCGGAATCTTTTATACACGGCCATGACGCGGGGACGCAAGCTGGTGTGTCTAATCGGTTCGAAAAAGGCGGTCAACATGGCCATCCGGAACAACCATGTTTCATTTCGGCGGACGGCGCTGAAGGATCGGTTGAAGGGGCGGTTGTAGGTCAAAAAAAAAGCAGGCCAGATTCCTTGAACCTGCCTGCCTTTCTTTTTTTGATACGATCTTACCTGCGGGGGCCGCGACGACCACTGCTGCCGCGCGAGCGAGCTTCGCTGACGACGATTTTACGGCCATCGATATCCTTGCCGTTCATGCCATTCATGGCCGCTTGAGCCGCCTCGACACTGCTCATGGTGATAAAGGCGAAGGTTTTGGTTTCGCCATTCCGGGGCGGTACCATGCGCACTTCACGGACATCGCCGTATTTACTGAACTGCTTTTGCAGTTCTTCGCCAGCGATATCCTCGGTCAGATTGCCGATATACAGATCGGGCGAGCGAACCGGGCGGTTGCTACCCCCATGGGCTCCGCTACTGCTGCGACGGCCACTTAGCTTCATCCCGGCGAGCGTTCCAGCTAAAAAGATAGCCAACCCGGTCGCCGATACGCTGATCCACGACCACCAACTCATTGTGCATACTTCATTCATTCTTGTTTTCTTCCTGTTCCTTGGACTCCGGGGGGTCACGTCGAGAGGTGCGACGTCCTGGACCGGTTATTTCATCTCGATGAATCCTTCCAGTTTCCGGATGCGCGTTGGATGGCGCAATTTCCGGAGAGCCTTTGCTTCAATCTGGCGGATTCGTTCACGAGTGACGTTGAACTGCTTACCTACCTCTTCGAGGGTGCGCGAATATCCATCCGCAAGGCCGAATCGCAGGTTAAGCACCTGCTGTTCACGCTCAGTCAGCGTGCCGAGGACGTCTTTCAGGCGATCCTTTAGCAAGCTGTAAGCGGTCATTTCGGACGGATTTTCAGCGCCCTTGTCCTCGATAAAATCACCAAAATGCGCGTCATCCCCATCGCCCACCGGGCTTTGGAGAGAAATCGGTTGTTGAGCCATCTTGTATACGGCACGGACGCGATCCACGGGGAGGCTCATCTCTTCAGCCACTTCCTCGGGGGTGGGTTCGCGGCCCAGTTCCTGCACGAGTTTCTTCTGGACGCGCATCAATTTATTGATGGTCTCAATCATATGCACCGGGATCCGGATGGTCCGGGCCTGATCCGCGATCGCGCGGGTGGCGGCCTGACGGATCCACCAGGTGGCATAGGTACTGAACTTGTAACCTCGGCGGTACTCAAACTTCTCGACCGCCTTCATCAGGCCTGTATTGCCTTCCTGAATCAGGTCGAGGAATGAGAGCCCGCGGTTCATGTATTTTTTTACAATGCTGATGACCAGGCGCAGGTTGGCTTCCACCATTTCGGTGCGGGCGATCATTCCCTTGCGCATGGCGTCTTTGAGTTGCTTGTATTTCGCAACGAATTCAGCGGAATCAAGTCCCAGCGTGTCCTCGAGCTTGCGCAGCTTGCGATGCTCGGCGGCCAAGGCGTCTGCCTGTTTGGGCGATTTCCTTGCCTTGGAATACACCTCAATTTGAGTCAGGCAGCCGAGAACTTCCTTGTATACATCTTCCGCTTTGGCCGCAAGCGTCTCGACGATTTTCTGCTTGAAATAGAGGCTTTCAAAAAGGTCGGAGAGGCGTTTGCGAATCTTTTCAATTTCCTTTTTTGCGTCGGCTTTTTGCGCCACGGTCGACTTGGATTTCCTGTGGATGGCGGAGGCTTCCAGAAGCTTGTCTCGATTTTTTAGAATTTCCCGCTTGAGGCGGGGCAGGGCCTTGAGATAGGTGTCACGACTGTCCACGAATTTGTCTTCAATCACCCGGTCAAACCGATCGCGCCCCGTCTCCAACCGTTCGGCGGTGCTCAGATACATGTCTGCCGCGATGCCAAGCTCATCAAATAGCAGGCGCACTGAGACTTCCGAGGTTTCAATCCTTTTGCAAATTTCGACTTCCTGCTCGCGAGTGAGCAGGGGGACCTGACCCATCTGGTGCAGATACATGCGGATGGGATCGTCAAAAATATCCAATCTTTCGGCCCGGGCTACGGATGTGGTCTGCTTGGCCGGTTCCTTCCGGAATTTTTCGGCATCGGAGGCCTCGATGATCTCAATATCCATGCTGCGCAGGAGTTCGAGATACCCTTCCAATTCCTCCGGGTTGATCACGGAGTTGGGGATCATTTCGTTGACATCATCAAACGTCAGATAACCCTGCTCTTCGGCCAGTTTGACGAGATCCTTGATCCGCTGGCTACGCTCTTCCCAGCTTAAACTCCCCGAAGCCGTGGCACCAGCCTCGTCGATATTGACATCGGAGTCGGTTTTGGCTTCGATCTCGGGCGCATCTTCCATGAGCGCGCCACCTGCCGTGCCCTCGGTAATTTTAGGAATGGAGATGGCCTTGATTTTGCCCTTTTTGGCCACCATGGGAGCCGCTGGCTTCCCTTCCTTAGGAACGGGGGGGGGTACGGGCTTGACCGCATCTGCTTTCTTTATTGATTTTCCCGGGGCTTTTGCCGGAGGGAGGGGGGCTTTTTTATCAGGCTTTTTTGCCTTACTGACAACCTTGGCCGCCTGTTTGGATGCGGATGCTTTACTCTTCGCCATAGTATTCCTCAATGACACTCAAACTCAAATGCCCATAAAAAGGCAGAATGCAACGTCGACTGGTCAAATATGTCACAATTACTTGTGGCTGACAATAGAAAACCTTGGATTGCGTTTTTATGCGTTTTGATTTGACATTTAAGGCCCATGTCGGCAAAACTCGCGATTGTTGGTTAAGTATTGATATTCACCATGTTGAGGGAGGCTATCTATGAAGTCGTTGAATAAGATGTTTTTGGTCATAATGTTGGTGCCACTAATGGCGGGGACGAAGGGTGTTGCGCAAGAGCAGGATCTGGGAGCCCCAACGGACGGGCCTTGGTTGTTTTCATCAAGGGCTGGCGGTGTGTTTAGCGATAACCGTGATGGCACAAAGGATAATAAGGAATCCAATCTGGATCTGTTCATCGAGCCTCGCGTTGACTATCGTTTTCGTGATGGACAACGAACCGTTCTCGATTTAGCCGCCCTTCCCATGGTGAAGTGGCATAGCAACCCGCGCGAGGCCAGTCTTGGTTCGGGGCAAAATGATACGGAGCTTTTCGGCACTGCCATTGCGGAATTGTCCCACCAGATGACCCCGCGGTTGTTGCTCAGCATTGGGGATGCCATTACTTATAATGATGTCCCGGAAGTCAGTTCAGGGGGACAGAATGTACGATACAGCAATAATCATATTTGGAATAGCGCCCATGCCAGTGCTGACTATACCGCATCCGAGCAGTTGACGGGCGGTATTGGCGGAAGTTATGCGCTCAAACGGTATTCTGATTCGAAGGTGGCGCAGACTGAAGATGAGGATATTTTTGACGGGAACGTCAATGCCGGGTATGTGATGGGGGCCGGGTATAAGTTGCTGGGGAAAGTGGGCGCCTCCAAGTTTGAAAATAACGACGTTAATCATACCCGCGGTTCCGCGGTGCTTTCCTTGGGCGCCGGAGTCGAAAAAACCTTTACTCCTGATTTGATTGGCAAGATCATGGCGGGATATCAGCATGGGGAGTTTGAGAATGATGCCCAGGATGCGATTGATACCCCGAATGGTTCTGCGGAATTGACGATGCGTGCGGCTTCAGAAACCCGTTTCCGAGTGGGCGGAAGCTACGGGTTGTATGCGCCATATGTTGAGCCTTACTCCATCCAGACGATGACGGCGATCAATGCCGGGGTCGATCATGATGTGCTCAGCAAGCGTCTGACGGTCAGTCTGAACGGCCAGTACGGTAATGGACATTATAAATCCGAAAACGCTGCTAAAGGCGGCGACGACACCATGGTGATGGTCGGTGTGCGTGCGGATTACCGGATCAACCGTAACTGGTCCGTTAATGGCGGATACACGCTTGAAAACTGGGACTCTGACGTCCGTGAGTCATTCACCCGCAACACCGTTGATTGTGGCGTCAAGGCTCAATTATAAGGTTTGTTCTTTCCCGATGGCGGCCCTGAGATGTCGCAGGGATCATGGTGAGGTTTAACTGGTGAGGCTCTTTGAGCCTCACCAGTTTTTTCGGAGAGAGAGGGAAAATGGCTGAAAACAATCAGGAATCCGCGCATTTCATGGATTATTGGCGGATGATCAAATCCCGCATCGAGGTTGTTATTGCCGTCTTTCTGATTGTGGTTACGGCTGGTATCGTCATTACCCTGACCCTACCTAAAACTTACATGGCTTCCACCCGGATCAAGGTGAGGCCGGATACCCCGAATGTTACGCCATTCTATGCGGCTTCCCAGCAGCAGCAGATAATGACCACATATGACATGTATTTTCTGCGCACTGAATTCGAGGTGATCCAATCCCGCCCGATTCTTTATTCTGTGATCAGGAATTGCCGCCTGCAGGAGGATTTCGGCAGGATTTATTCTGATGACGGTTCGCCCCTGTCCCTGGCTGAAACCTACCGGATACTTGTGGACGGCATGAAGGTTCAGCAGTATCGGGATACGAATCTGATCGAAGTCCGGATCTTCAGAAGCAGTCGTCGCAGCACCAAGGAGACGGCACGGCGGGATGCGGCCCGTATCGCCAATGAAGTCGCCTCGGTTTACCGTGATTTTCGCATGAAGCAGACGCGGGAAATTTCTGAACAGAGCGTGACGGCTTTGAGCGAGGCCTCAAAAGCCCAGCAACGAAAGGTGGAGATTGCGGAAGGGCGTCTTGAGGAAATCCGGAAAGACCTCAAAATCAACCTGTTTGCACCCACCCAGACCGGGAGTTCGGTGGCGAGTTTGGAGAACGCCAAGCTGGAAAGACTGGAATTGAATCGGATTGTCGCCCGCAAGGAGATGCTCGATCATGAAACACGCTTGAAGCAAATTGAGAATCTGAAGGGCTCTGATCTGCTCTATTCATCCGCTTATGTTATTCAGGACCCCACCTTGACGACCTTGCGGCAGCAACTGACCGAGGCGGAAACGAATCTCAAACGCAAGCAAGAAATGTTCGGGGAACGCCATCCGGACGTGGTCGGGGCGTCCTCAGTTGTTAGTGATTTGAAACGGAAAATTGAGGAGACCCTCAAAGGACAGGTGCTGGGGTTGCAGACAAGTTATGAGATCGCGAAACGGTCGTATGAGGCCGCGGATCAGGATCTTGCCGAGGCTAAGAAAAACGATATCAGCGCCCATAGCGAACAGTATCTTCCCTTTGCAAAGCAGGAGAGCGAAGTTCAGCGGCAACGCCAGATGCGGGATACTCTGGAAACCCGGCTGGTGCAGGAAAGCATTGGCATTGAATTGCCGCGTACACCCGTTGAAGTTGTCGATCCAGCAGAGGTTCCTGCCGAGAATGAGCCGGTCAGTCCAAAAATAGTGCTGAACGTGATTTTAAGCATCGTCATGGGCCTGGCCTGTGGCATCGGGTTGGTCTTCTTTATTGAATATGTCGACACCTCAGTTAAGACTGTGGACGATATTGAAAAATTCATTGGCTCCACAATTATCGGTATCATCCCGCAAAAGGTGCGCCCGCTGCCGGACGAAGGGGCCGAGAGCCCGCACGCCGAATCTTATCGAGTGCTGAGGATGAACCTGGAACTGTCTAAGAAATTAGGTGGTGGCAACACCATGTGTGTTACGAGCGGTGGCGCGGGTGAAGGCAAGTCGCTGACCCTCTTTAATCTTGCGTTTATCTGCTCCCAGGCCGGCAAAAAGGTGATTGTGATTGACTCGGATATGCGGCGGCCGACCCAGCATAAAATGTTCAAGGTCTCCAACAGGATTGGATTGGCCGATGTGCTTATGGACAAGGTTGGAATTGACGCGGCCATTGTTCCTAATGCGGTCGGAACCGTTGACTTCATGCCGAGTGGAAAACTGCCGTCGGTCGCGCATGGCATTTTGAGCGCACAGCGCCTGCGTGCGCTGATCGATATGCTTAAGACGCGTTATGATTATGTGTTTTTTGATTCTCCGCCCATCATGGGCGTGAGCGATGCGGCGATTCTCTGTAGCGAAGTGGACGGCGTGTTGCTGGTTATCCAGCATCGCACCTATCCGCGGGCGGTGTCCCTGCGCGCGAAGACGATGGTGGATAATGCCGGCGGAAATCTGCTGGGTGTGGTCCTTAATAATTTGAATGTGACCCGCGACTACTATTATTATCACAACGCCTATTATAACTACTCCTACGGAAGTGCCCGGGATCGGCGGCAGGAAAAAAAGGATCAGGTATTGACTCCACCCCCCATCACGCCGAAAGTGAGTCAGGTGACGGACGCATGATGAACAGCTTACAGAAGACTGCCGGGATGCTCGGATGGACGGTTGTGGCGATGACGCTGGCCGGGTGTATGACCGGACCCAGGCCGGTGACGGGGGTGAATCCTTACAGGCCTGAGTTGAAACGCAGCATCACTCCTCCGGCACCCCGTTTGGCGGCGCTCGGTAAAAAAGCAGAACAGGTCGAGTTGGTTGCGCCACGGGCCAGCACCAATAAAGCGTTGGAAGCGGTTTTTGAACAGACGGAGCGGGTTTTGCGCAAAGGGGACCGGATTCAGGTCACCATCTATGCCCCACCCGAACCGTTTACCTGTCCGCATGTTGTGGATGAAGATGGCCGCATCAACATTCCTCTGATCGGGACCATGGCCGTGGCGGGGAAATCCTGCGGTGCGGCCCAACGTTCCATCGAAAAAGCCTATATTGATCAGCAGATTTACAAGAATGTTACGGTGATTATCGTGCCGCCTGAAGGTGAATATACTGTATCCGGCGAAGTGATCCGACCCGGTCCCTATCCCCTCGGGCGTGACCAGACCCTGATGCAGGCGTTGTCCCGGGCAGGGCGCTACACCGAGTTTGCGGATCAACACAGGGTGATGCTGTTGAGGAACAATGAGCGGGTGGAAATCAATCTGGATGATATCCGTGAAGGGAAGCGGAAGGATATTGTGATTATTTCCGGCGATGTAGTGGAAGTGCCGCGGTCCAAATGGTGAGATTTGAGGGGTCGCGAAAGACTTGACTGTATGTAGGTCCTGATGGATAATCCAATTTAGTTTTGAAGGTAATGTAGAAAAAGGGTCAAAACGGAGGTTTAAATATGAAGAAGTTATTGGCAAGCATTATGGTGGTGGGAATGGCTTTGGTTCCGATTCTTGGGATGGCAGCGGCAGCGCCTGCGCCGACCCCTGTCGAACGCGCAACAACGGCTTCGGCTAATGCGGATATGATTTATCAGCAGGCCAAGGATGTGCTGGCGAAAGCATTGAAGGATGTCGACGTCACATCTGCAAATGAGGCTAAGGCGAAAGAAGATTTTAAAATTGCCACCGCCACCGGCGACAAGGCGAAAATCCAGGCGGCCTCAGCGGCGCTTAAAAAGGCGTTACGTGAAGCGGCCGAAGCGGCTCGTAAGGCACGTGAATTGGCCGTTCAGGTTGAGCGTTTGCGCGTGATCGCCGAGAAGGCCAAATTGACAATCGCCAAGGCCGGCTCGACGGATCCCAAGGTGGCTGAAAAAGCTGCCGAGGAGGCGGAAAGTCTGGCCGCAAGAGCTGTGCGGATCAGCAAGACCATTGAAGAGATCATGAAGCCGCGCCCTCCACTGGAGATCATCCAAGTCACCATCCCCACTACGACAACCAGCACCACGCAGCCTTCTCCGACTCCTGTCGGACAACGCGGTTGACGGGATGGAAATAGTGGATTCAGGAAAGCCCCTCCAGCATGGACGGGGCTTTCTTTTTTAAGTATTATGAAGGTTTACGACCGTATACGTGTTAATCAGTGGTTCCTGGCGATCATGGGTGTGCTGGTGCTCAGCCTCTCGCTTACGGGCATCCTGCATGGCGCGCGTGCCACCGTAGCTTCACAGTTGGCCAGAAGGGCTCAGTACGGGGCTTCTGCGACCAACGTGGAGCAAGTCCTGGATAACTGTCGGCGTGCCTATGTGCTTTATCCTTGGAACTACTATCTCAGCATTTTTGGAGCAGAATTGGCCTACTATAAAGCCGATGAGGTAAAGGGATTTGTGCGGGCGGAGCGGATCAGGCAAGCTGAACTGTGGTGTGAGCGTGGCTTGATTCAAAACGGATACCGGAGTCAGTTGCGCTGGCTGAAGACCAGGCTGTTGTGGGAAAGCGCTCCTTCTGAGGCCATTGCCTACTGGGAGTCGCATACGAACTGGCAGTACTGGGAGCCGTATAACCACGAAACACTCGCCGGGTTATATGCGAAGTACGGAGAATTTGACAAAGCTGCCCGTGAACTGGAGTTGATTAAAAACTTTCCCGCTTATGAGGTGACCCGGACGTTGATTGAACAAGAAAAGAAATTGTGGGCTGAATAGAGCCCGAAAGAATGGGAGTGGGGCGAATGACGGGGCTCGAACCCGCGACATTCAGAATCACAATCTGACGCTCTAACCAACTGAGCTACATTCGCCATGCCTTTTGCAGGGGCGAATCATCCACACACCTGGCTGCGGAATCAAGCAAAATCAAATGAAAATATTGGCACTAGAGCTTTCGACACAAACAGGGTCCCTCGCCATACTGGATGGTGAGACGGTGATTTGTGAAAAGATGTGGGTCGCCGAAGGCCGCCAACTTCGGCCGATATTCCCGGATATCCATGCCATGGTATCGGCTGAAAATTGGGACTGGAATGCGCTTGACCGGTTTGCCGTGGGAGTGGGGCCTGGCGCTTTCTCCGGACTTCGCATGGCGGTGTCGGGGATCCTGGGCCTGGCGATTCCGGATAACAAGCCGGTGATGGCCGTTTCGAGTGCCAGCGCGTTGGCCTGGTCGATCCTCAAGGAGACGGGGGCTGAACAGGTGGTCGTGCTGGGCGATGCCCGGCGTAACGAATTATGGGCAGGCTGCTTTGTTTGGGATAAGGGAGTGGTGTCCCGTCAGGGCGATTGGATTGTGGCGGGCGTGGCGCAACTGCCGGAGCTTCTCAAAAAGCCTGGTACCGTTTGGGTCACCTCCGACTGGGACCGGCTTCAGGAGCCCTTGACGACTTTCCAGCCTGCAGGGGTGATGTTGATTCAGGAGGCCCGGATCCCTCGGGCGGCCATGGTGGCCAGGGTGGTGGCGCAAATGGTGGCGGCCGGCCTTGAAGGGGAGGCGTTGGCTCCAATTTATGTTCACCCCGCAGTATCAGTGGCTCCGCGTTTTTAGAGAGAGGGTTATCATGAAAATTAAAGTGAATGGACAGACTATTTCCGAGAAGGCCGTACTGGCCGAATTGAAGAGGCTGATGGATTTTTATAGTCAGCACATGCCCCGGGAGGAACTCGGGCGCCACACGGAAGAATTGTTGAAACGGGCGCGGGAACATGCTGTTGGAACGCAATTGCTCGTTGAAGAGGTCAGGCGACGCAACATTGAGGTTTCTGATGCCGATGTGGATGCCGCCATGTCCGGCATGGCCACGAAGGCGGGCGGGGTGGATAAGTTGAAGGAAATCCTCGCCAGACAGGGCCTGACTCTTGGGCAATTTCAAGCCAGCATTCGGGTGGGCAAACAATTGGATGCCCTAGTGGCGAGGGTGACGTCGGGCGTACCGGAGTGTGAGGAGGCTGAGTTGCGCAAATATTATGAGGAACATGCGGAGCGTTATGTGGCCCCTGATCAGGCCCAGGTGCGGCACATCCTGATCCGCCCGGATTCTGCAAGTGAGGCGGATCGTGCGACGACACGGGCGAAGCTAATGGGATTGAAGCAGAAGATTCTGGAAGGGGAAGATTTTGCTGAACTCGCGGCCTTGCATTCCGAATGTCCCAGCGGGAAAGATGTCGGAGGGAGTCTCGGGATGCTGGTCCGCGGAACCATTGTGCCGGAGTTAAACCAGGCGATATTTGACGACATGGAGTTGGGCGAGATCAGTGATCCTGTCGAAACCTCGCTCGGCTTTCATCTTCTTGAGTTGCAGGACAAAGAACTGGGAGAGCCGCAGATGTTTGAAGAAGCGAAGGCGAGTATCCAGGATCTGCTGCATCATGAGCGGAAAGGAAAAGCCCTGTCGCAGTTTGTCGATCAGCTACGGGCGAAGGCGGTGATTGAAGATGACGGGGTTGAGGATGCCCATTGGGAAAAGTTGTTTGATTCGTTTCTTGACGGTCAAAAGGGTAGCTGATACCTTCCCCGCCTGTTTCTCTATCGGGCCGTAGCGCAGACTGGTAGCGCGTTTGCTTGGGGTGCAAAAGGTCAGG
>JBAXDB010000078.1:0-12431 GCA_037141135.1 bacterium
CCCTGACTTTTATGATCAAGGGGACGGCCGGGTCATCTACGCCAAGGCGCTGTAAAGTTACGGCTCTACGACTTCTGACTCCGGACTCCTGTCCCTCGTTTGATGGCATCACTGCCGAAGGACTGACGCAATGCATCCACTGCCTGATCCAGTTTTTTGTTCCGGCTATCCGGGCCGATGCCGGCCAATTCCGTAAACAGTTCCTGCTGGAGCGGTACGGCCTGATCCGGCGTCACAAGATTGCTCACACCGAAGCCGACCAACCGGATGGGCCGGACCACGTGCTCACGTTCAAACAAGGCCATCGCACAGGCAATCAATTCACGGTCGCTGTTGAGTGCTGCCGGGAATGAGTGCTGCCTGGTAATGGTCGAAAAATCACTAAATCGCAATTTGATCTGGGCGGTTTTCGCCAGTTTCCCGGATTTACGCAGTCGTCCGCCCACTTCCTCGGCCAATTCCAGCAAGCATTGACGCACCCGTTCAATGTCAGATTCGTCATGCAGAAACGTGTGTTCATTGGAAATGCTTTTTTCTTCCCAATGCGTGATGACCGGACGGCTATCAAGGCCCCGGGCCAGATCAGCCATATCTGCCGCGCCCGCCTTCCCGAACAAGCGCTCCATGGTCCGGGCATCCAGCGTCTGTAATTGTCCGATCGTCCTGAGTCCTTCCTGCTCCAGGCGGGCGCCGGTGACTTTCCCAATCCCCCACATTTTGGTTACCGGGAGCGGAGCCAGAAAAGCCATGATTTCAGGCTCAGTCACAGGGACCACAGTCAAGCCATCCGGCTTGTTCATATCGCTGGCCATCTTGGCGAGGAATTTATTGGGGGCCACCCCTACAGAGGCCGTCAATCCGATCCGGGTTTTGATTCGCGCCCTCAATTCCCTGGCGATCGTCACCGCATCCCCCCATATCCGCAGGGCGCCCTTGACGTCCAGAAAAGCCTCATCCAGTGAGAGTGGCTCGACCAACGGCGTAAACTCCTCGAATAGGGTCATAATTTGGGCGGAAATTTCAGCATAACGCTCCATGCGAGGAATCACAAAGACAGCCTGAGGACAGAGTTTCCCGGCGGTTCGCGACGGCATGGCGGAATGAATGCCAAACCGGCGGGCCTCATAGGAACAGGTCGCAACCACCCCGCGCTGATCCGGCGGGGAACCAACGACCAGGGGAAGTCCACGCCACTCCGGATGATCCAGCACCTCAATGGCCGCATAGAATGCATCCATATCCACATGCAGAATAGTTAGAGGAAGGGTGTTCACGTCCCTATCTTTGACAGGTAGGACTCCAATTCACGCCCGTATTCCGTATCTTTTCCGGCATGGACCAGTTGTTTGTGGACATGCATCAAGCCCTCGGCCCCGGAATCCACTTCGCTGACGGTACCAAATCGATCCTCCGGATCCGCCGCCAGCATTTTACGCAAGGTGTGCACAAAACGCTCGTTCTGCCGGACATAGTCCGGAATGAAACCAGGCAGTCGTTCAGCCAGCTTCAACTTGAAACGCAGCAACTCATCTTCATCCATTGAAGGATCACAAATCGATTCGCCCCGCAGCATTTCGAGACAAACGAGTCCGGCGCTGAATATATCCGACTGAACCTGTGGCGGCTTCCGCTCATGGATCTCCGGAGCCATATAGATGGGCGTACCCAACAACCAATTCGATTTTTCCCCGATTTGAACCGCACGCCCGAAGTCGACGAGCTTCACATACCCGAGCTTGTCAATCATCACGTTGCCGGGCTTGATATCACAATGAACAAATCCTGCTGAATTCAGGGCCTCCATCCCTCGCAGCATCATCCGCACAACATAAATAGCAACCCCGGGCTGAACACAGAGCTTCCGGCCATCAAGCCTGAAAATAACATCCGTAAACCGCGCCCATTCATCCGTCGTGCTTCGTGACCGTGCCGCTGCAAGATGCGTACCATCCAGGAAATGTTTCAGATCCACGCCTTCAATCCCATCCATCTGAAGATAGCCAATCCCATAGGTTTCCTCGTAATTGTCACGGGAAACAAGATTCGGGCTCTGCATGGCCTGAAGGCGTGAAGTTTGAACCGCAATACGCCCCATATCAGTCCAGTACAATTCTGGATTCGGATAATTCCCCGGATCGAACAACTTGATGGCATGGCGGGTCACACAGCCCCGGGCCCCTTGCCGCAACCCCAGGAAAACGATACCCTGCCGCCCCCGCCCCAGTTCCTTCACAAACTGATATGAGGCCGGGTAATAGATCGCCTTGGCATGAATGATCGCTTCATAGTTTTCCCTCAGTTGCCCAAGAGTCATATGTGATGAAAGCCCTGAGGATTGCGGTAAATACACCGATTGCGCCGCAACGTCCAAAACAGTATCCGACATTTCAGTTGAATTCATGATCTTATTCAAGCCTTCCCTTGCCGGCGGCGCACCTCAAACATCGCAATAGCGGCCGCCACAGCCGCATTGAGCGAGCCGACATGCCCCCGCATCGGCAACCGGATCACCATATCACAAGTTTCCCGGATCAATTTGCCCAGGCCTTCCTCTTCACTGCCAACCACCACCCCTATGGGTCCGGTCAGGTCAGCCTGTTCGTAGGGCACGGCCTCGCTACTCCCCTCAAGTCCCACCAGGCGAACCCCCTCCTCCTTCAGGGTCAACATTGCCTGATGCAAATTCACCACCTGAGCCACCGGCACATGCTCGGTTGCGCCAGCCGAGGCACGCACCACTGCCGGGGTCACTAAAACTGCCCGATGCCGGGGAATGATCACCCCGTTAACCCCGGCGGCATCCGCCGACCGGATCATGGAGCCTAAATTCTGGGGATCCTGCACATGATCCACCAACAGGACCAGCATGGGCAACTTGCGAACTTTAGCACCTTCCAGCAGATCAGAGAGTTCCACATAGGGATATTCGGCCACCACTGCAGCCACACCCTGATGATTACCGCCGCGACAAAGCCGATCCAGTTCAAACAACGCCATCGATTGAATTTCCAAGGAGCGTTTTTGAGCCAGCTTGATAAATTGCATAATGGCCGCCGATGACTGGCGGACGTTGTTAGCCATCAACAAGCGTTTCACATCCCGTCGCCCGGCTCTCAACAATTCACATACGGGCTGCCGCCCATAGACAATCTCAGGTTCATTTGACATGTCCCAAGAATACACAGAGCCAAATCAGAAAACAATCACAAGGCATTTGCCACTGAGCCTTTCAACCCCGTATGGTCAAGCAACTCATCCTGGGAAAACGAAGTGTGCAAGGTTTTTTCGGCTTTAGTTCCTTAGGTGGCGTGATAGTATTCCTTCTATGCGCCCCCTTATTACCGCCTTAAGAACTTTGACCCTGCTCCCGATACCAGGGAAGGATGCCGCCAGTCTGGCGAGTGCACTGCCCTTCTTTCCGGCGATCGGAGTTCTTATCGGGGCCCTCGTTGTCCTGGCCCTTTATGTCGCCAGTTTATCAGGCTGGATCGCCGGGGCCGGAGTGCTGGCGATGATTGTGTCCGTCTGGATCACCCGCGGCTTGCATGTGGATGGTTTATCCGATGTGATCGACGCCCTGGGCGCCAACCGTAACCGGCAACGCCGGCTGGAGATCATGAAGGACCCGCATACGGGTGCGTTTGGCGTCATGGCGATTGTCGCCGACCTTCTCCTTAAAACGGTGGCTCTCAGCCATCTCGCCGCCCTGAGCCAATGGTCGCTTGCCCTGATTCCTTTCATCGTCTCACGCACCGCTCAGGTTGTCCTGGCCACGTCCCTTCCCTACGCACGGCAGGAAGGTGGCAAGGCGGCCGCCTTCGTCCAGGAAGCCCGCCCCTACCACCTGCTTCTTGCCCTCGTCGCCGCAATCGCCTTCTGCCTCGCCGCCGCAGGCTCTGTGGGGCTGCTTCTCCTCTTACAGGGCCTGGTGATCGCCTTTTTGCTGAGGCTCTGGATGAAACAGCACTTTGGCGGAGTCACCGGAGATCTGCTGGGTGCCTCCAATGAAATCATTGAAACAGGCCTCCTGACTTTTGCGGCCTTCATTGCCACGGCAGGATACGGATGACGACATTAAGCGTAGTCTGGTTTTTGCTCATCATTGTGATTGCCGGCGGTATCAGCACGTCTATTGTTCTGGCATTACGCAAGCAACTTAAAAGCAACTCCGCCATCACCCATTCCCTGCTGGCTCTCTCGATCCTGGCTTCCGGTCTATTGCTGCTCCGCCCGCATGAGGATACCTTTACCGGCCTCGACACATCCTGTTACCGGCTGATGGCACATGCCTTTACTGATGGACGTCTACTCCACGATACGGACCCGACCTTGCAGGAAATCCCCCAACCGCTCCGCCGGTCAGTTCTGCTTGAATACAAACAATGGGGCCGCGATACGCGGGACCGTTCCTTCCAGATCACCTCACTTAAAACCTGTGCCATTCAGCCTTACTTCTATCCGTTTCTACCCATGGCGGCCGCCGGATTGGATGTGCTCGCGGGAGGGTTACGGGGCGATTATTTTGTCCCGCTCATGGGCCTGCTGGTCTTTGCGCTGATTCTCTGCACAGGTGCCGCGATGGGGAATAAATATGGCTTGCTCGCCAGCGTGGCGTTGCTGATCGGAACACCCTTACCCGCCTATCTTTTCCGGGGTTATTATGCCGAAGCCGTTGCCTCTAGCCTGGTGATTTTAGTGTTACTGGGGCTCACCCTCGCAGTTAATTCACGCCTGTTCCGAATACTTTCGCCCCTGGCCATCGGGCTCGCCGTGTGTTTTCATCCTGTTGCCATTATACTGGCTCTGCCGGCACTTATTATGATCCTGCTTGGGATGGACGCGGCTGTAAAGAAATGGAGCGGTATTGGAATTGTCTGGTCCCTCCTCGGCTTTGCCGCCGGGCTGGCCCCCCTGTGGGCCATGACCCTATGGGGCTGCCAACCCTATGGTAATATTTTTGATTGGCATAGTTTCGCCAGCGGGCTTTCTGCTCAACCCCTGCAAAAGCTGATGGCTGTGTTCGTGGTGATTTTTTTGATTGGAGTGGCGGCACTGATCTTGAGATCAATCACAAGGAATTGTAAACCAACTAATTCCCCTCCTTGGAGGGGCCAGGGGTGGGTTCCCCGTTTTGGGCTTTTTCTGATGCTTCTATTATTAGCCTTATCCCCCTTCGCCATTCCAATGTCACTCTGGGCAGGCAAGGCTCTGGTCATGACCGGACTGCGGGAATATTGGGATGGCGTAGGCTGGGGCTATGGCGTCATTCTGCTGGCCGGTCTGATCGCCACCTTCTGCATCAAGGCCCAGCCCCGCTCCCGCGCCTTGCTCCTGCTGACGGTATTCCTGTCACCCTTCTTCTTTTATCTAAAAGGCTTTGAGGTCATGGGGCTTTGGAGTCAGCGCCGCCTGATTCCTTTTGTGATGCTTTTGATCATAGCGCTGCTCCCACCTTTAGCGACGGCCTGCCAACAATGCGCACAACGGGCTGGCCGTTTCCCCGCGACCCTTATTGCCGGCGGCCTGCTGCTCGCTGGTCTGTTCAACTTTGTGCAATGGCCTGCCCCCTATCTTGCCCGACACGAACAAGGCGCTACCGCATGGGTGGCTTCTCTAGCCCGGGACCTTGGACAGCGTCTGGCCTTTTTTGATTACTATCCCTATAGCGTCCCGTTTGCCGCATCAGGCAAGACCCGGTGCATCGGACTGAGCGAATATGGCTATGAGGCCCTTCCCAGTCTTGCAAAATGGCTCGCCCTGCGCGCCGGGCAGGAGGACGTTTTATGGGTGACGGCCTATAACAATCCCGGACTTGAAGACGGCGTGGTACTTCAAACTCTGGGCCATCAGACCGCTAGTTTTGAGCGCATCGTCAGCAAAACGGCACTTCCGGCGGAATGCTGCAAATATTTTGTGGATATTGATATTTTGAGAGGCGTACCCATCATCAATTCTACCGGGCTAGCCGTTCGCAAGATTCTTGACGATGGCCCGCTGGCCTTGCGCGGCCCCTGGGGCCGCGGAAGCCCGATCCAAAAGGGAAATTCCATGCTACCGGCCCGTTGGAGCCGGCAGGGTTCTGGGATTATCGGCCCTGTGCCCCGCCCAGGCCAAACCGTCATGATCACTCTTGAGGCGGCGGCCTCACGGGATGATGGGTTTTCCGGCCAGAACCTGAAGATCACCCCGCCGTGGTCCGGCCCTGTCTTAGCCCTGGCCATCAGCAATGACCTTACCAGAGCTTCCGGCAGTCTCGTTAGACCGGCCGACTCATCCTCCAGCCCGCCCACAGGAATATATACAATTACGTCCGACAAACCCTATAATCCCGCCAAAATCGGTATTCGTGGTTATCCCCGCGACCTTGGCGCCAGGATCCATCTGATTGCGATTGAAACGGATAATCTGTAAGGAGAAATAACTATGTTCGCTAAAGTCACGTTTCTCGGGGCGGCTGAAAATGTAACCGGCTCACGCTATCTTCTGGAAATTAATGGAAGCCGCCTGTTGATCGATTGCGGCTTGTATCAGGAACGTTCGCTGACAGACCGCAACTGGGCTCCTTTCCCAGTCGCCCCCTCAAGCCTGGATGCGGTGCTCCTGACCCATGCCCATATCGATCACTGCGGATATCTTCCCCGATTGGTCCGGGATGGATTCAAGGGCCCCATTCACGCGACAACCCCCACCGCAGATATCGCCAAAACGGTCCTGCTGGATTCCGCCAAAATACAGGCTGAAGATGTGGCGTTTAAAAAGAAACGCCATGAAAAGGAAAATCGCCCGAACCCACGTCCGCTGGAACCCTTGTACACCGTGGCTGACGTGGAACAGTGTTGCACGCATTTTTCACCTGTCCGCTACCGGCAGACCATCGCCATTGCCGAGGGGGTTGAAGCCACTTTCATGGATGCCGGCCACATCCTGGGTTCGGCCTCCATCAGGATTCAGGCAAAGGGCCGTTCCATTGTGTTTTCAGGGGACATCGGACGCTGGAATCGCCCCATCCTGGAGGATCCTGATTATTGCCCATCCGCCGATTATGTGATCATGGAATCAACCTATGGTGACCGGCTCCATGAAAACACCGAACTGATTCGAGACCGGCTGTGCCAGATTCTCAAGGATACCGTCAACCGGGGCGGCAACCTGATCATCCCCACCTTTGCGATCGAACGGGCACAGGAAGTGCTTTACTACCTGAACGCATTGCTCAAAGCCAAATGTATTCCCAATATCATCGTATTCCTGGACAGCCCGATGGCGGTCACGGTGTCCAAAATCTTTGAGCGGAATATGGATATCCTGGACACCGACATGAACCAACTGGTGAAGGATAAGCAATCCCCCTTTCATTTCCCCGGCCTTGAAATGGTACAAACGGTGGACGCTTCCAAAGCCATCAATTCGATCAAGGGCACGGTGGTCGTGATGGCCGGTGCCGGCATGTGCACAGGCGGCCGGATCAAGCATCATCTGGCGAACAATATCAGCCGTCCGGAAAGCACTGTATTGTTTGTTGGCTATCAAGCTGTGGGCACGCTCGGCCGCCTGATTCTCAATGGCGTAACTCCTGTCCGGCTGTTTGGCCAACAATATCAGGTTCGGGCCAAACTGGAGCAGATCTCTGGTTTTTCAGCACATGGGGATCGCAGCGAACTCCTGCAATGGGTATCCAAGATGGGGCCAGCGGGACCGCGCAAAGTATTTGTCACCCATGGTGAACCTGAAACGGCGCATCGCTTTGCGGAAACGCTCCATCAGGAAAAAGGCTTTGCGGCCTCAGTCCCGAAATATGGCGAAGTCGCCGAACTCGAATAGGAAGAGATCACACTACGATGCGCCGGATTGCCATCATTCTATTCATCCTGATTGCCGCCCTTCCCTTCCTACTCATGACGGGAAAGCGCGGTTCCTCGCAGCCCAGCCGGCGTGCAAATGAGACGCTCACGATCATTTCACCGCATCGTCGGGAAGTCCGGCTTGAGTATTCACGCGGCTTTGCCGAATGGATGCGAACCAAATATCAGCGTGACGTTGAAATCCAATGGCTCGATGTGGGGGGTGCCTCAAAGATCATGAAGGAACTCGAGTCCCGCTACGCTGCCTCGCCGGACAGTCCCGGAGTTGACATCCTGTTTGGCGGCGGCATCGCCCCCTACCTCACCGCCATTCAAAAGGACTGGCTGGCCAAAACAGAGTTGGACCCGAAGCTCCTCGCCGACATCCCGGCAACCTGCGCAGGGTCACCAGTCATGGATCCCGGCCAACGCTGGTTTGGAGTCACCTTGAGCGGCTTTGGCATCCTCTATAACCGGCCGCTGGTCAAACGGCTCGGCCTGCCGGTCCCGGAATCCTGGAATGACCTTGCACGACCGGAATATTTCTCATGGGTGGGCTCGGGGGATCCACGTTCCAGCGGCTCGGTTCACATGTGTTATGAGATTATCCTCCAAGCCTACGGCTTTGAAAAGGGCTGGCCGATCATCACCCGGATCTGCGCCAATGTACGGGGCTTCGGCGAGGCTGGCGGAACCGTGCCACGCGAAGTGGCCGCAGGCGATATTGCGGCCGGCATGGTGATTGACCAATATGCCCAGACGGTTATCAAGGCGGTGGGCAGTGATGCCCTCGCTTTGGTATTGCCGGAAAAGGAGACGATGATCGGGCCGGATCCAATTGCGATGCTGCGCGGAGCCCGGCAACCAGGTTTGGCCAAACTGTTTATTGAATACACGCTTTCACCCGAAGGGCAGCGTCTCTTATACCAGCCGGTGGGAGCAAACGGCCAGCAGCACAACCTCTATCGTATGCCGGTGCTCAAGTCACTTTATGCCGAAGCCGCCGCGCCCCAACCCAATCCCTATTCTTTTCCGGCAGGCCTCGCCTATGACAATGAGCTTGCGACCCGCCGCTGGACGGTCTTGAACGACCTGATGGGGGTGTGGCTGATCGATGCCCACTCGGACCTCAAGGCCGCCTGGAAAATTGACATGACCCGTGAGCCCGCGCTCGGGGAGGCCCTCTGTCGCCCGCCCCTCACAGAAAAAGAACTGGAAGCGCTGATCCCGACTTGGAATAATCCCCGGCGCAAACAGGAAGTCATGCAGGAATGGTCAAAAGCCGCTCAGTTACGTTATCTCAAAAGGTCCGCAACACCGTGAATGGTCTTTATCAGCAACTTATATCGGTCGCATTAATCGCAGGTTTCATGCAGTGGTCAGCTGCGGCTCAATCCACGCTCCCCCCTGAGCCAGCCTCAACCAACCTCGTGCCCGAGGTTACCCCGCCTGTGGAGATTGCTCCCGTGGTTACCAATCAAATCCCGGCGCTAACCAATCAGATCCCGACGCTCAAGCCAAAGGCAGGCGTTAAATCCAGCGGGGCCAATGTTCTGGGCGCCTTGGCGGGTGGCTTTGACAGCAAGTACAGCGTTTCCGGGCGAACCCTTAAGTTCCCTGTCCCTGAAGCCACACCGCATAGTGCGACCAGTTGGAGGCGGAATCTGGACTTCGGCATGAATATGGCAAAGGGAAACAGCGATACCCTGCGCTATTCACTTGGCGTCAATACCGTGAAAGCAGAGGACGCCAATACCATCCGATTCCGGGCCCAAGGGACCTATGGAGAAAGCGCCGGGATCAAGGATACCGAGAATGCCACGGCGTTAATACGCTATGACCGACAATTAACAGCGGCCGTTTACGCCTTGGGCAACATCGCCTGGATGACCGACCCCATGTCCGAACTGGACTACCGATTCACCGGCATTCTCTCGCCCGGTGTTCACCTGCTACACTCCCAAACGGCCCTTCTTAACCTTGAAATCGGCGGGGGTTATGTTGAGGAGAAAAAAGATGGAAATGAAAATGGTTATGCAGCAGGACGCGCTGCCGTCACCGCGGAAAAACTTATCAATGAGCATGTCTTAAGCTGGGCCGCAATTGAATATATTCCCAAGCTGGCTGATCCCAGCGTTTATTTCATCAACTCCGAAATCGGGCTGGCCTCATATATCACCCGCGACCTCAGCCTGAACGTATGCTATATGAACCGGTACGACAGCGCTCCGGGTGAAGACATTAAGTCCAGTGACACCCTTCTCTCAACAGCGATTAGTTTGAATTTTTAACGTGTTTCAAGTAATTAAGTAACCATGCAAACCAAATGGACAGCCGAGCGAATCAAGGGTCTCAAGGGGACTGGCAAGATCACCTGCCTGACCGCCTATGATTATACTACCGCCAAATTAATCGATGCGGCAGGCATTCATCTGGCCCTGGTGGGTGATTCGCTGGCCAATACCATGCTCGGGCACCCCACGACTCTGGCGGTCACCATGGAGCAAATGCTGCATCATACTGCCGCCGTGTCACGCGGCATCACCAATGCCCTGGTCGTGGCCGATATGCCATTCATGTCCTACCAGGTTTCCACGGAGAAGGCGCTTGAGAATGCGGGGCGATTCCTCAAGGAGGCCGGTGCCGGTGCGGTGAAGATCGAAGGGGGCGCCTTCCGCGCCCAGACCGTGGCGGCGCTCGTGGCCAACGGCATTCCCGTTCTGGGCCATATCGGGCTGACCCCGCAAAGCATCCGGCAAACCGGCTATAAGGTTCGGGGCCGGAAAACTTGCGAGGCTGAAAGCCTGGTGCTTGACGCCAAGGCATTGGAGGCAGCAGGCGTGTTTGGCATCGTGATTGAGTGTGTCCCGGCGGCTCTCAGTAAAGACATTACCAAAGCGGTGCGGATCCCCACCATCGGTATAGGGGCTGGCCCTGATTGCGACGGACAAATCTTGGTAACGCATGATCTGCTGGGCTTGTCAGGCCATGCAACACCCAAGTTCGTTAAGCGCTATGCCGAGCTTGGCGACCTGATGGTTCAGGCATTCAAAGAGTATAAGGCCGAGGTGGAGTCAGGCTCGTTTCCATCGGGCGAATACGGCTACTGAAATTCCAGCCAGAGTTAACCCGCTCACATCGGTTCAGCAGGTGTTTTGATTGAGAGAGCGCGGGGGATGACGGTTACTTTGAACAGGGAATTTTCAGAAAATTCTTCGCCATCAATCTGGGCGGGTTCGTTATGCGCTATCCGGACTTCCACATCACGCCCCTGGATATGCATGGAACGGCGGTGAAGCTCATCAGAAAATACCCTGATTTTATCCGGGTTGTGCCGGATCGCCAGAAGATATCTGGTCAAATAGTCTGTATGATCCGTAAACAGGACCACATCCAGAAGACCGTCATCTGGATACGCCTCCATATTGAAGTCAAAGTCACCGGCATAAATCCTGGTATTATTAATGACCACATTGATCATGATACCCTTATACCAGACATTCCCATCCACAATCACCTCCGCCTCAACGGGTTCATGCCGGAAGAATCGCGAACCGACTGAGACCGAATAGAGAAACTTACCTCGTGCGAGGAACTTCAAGAAGGGGATTTTTTCAACGATCCGCTTGCTGACATTACGTTCTTTCAGGATCCGTGAATCCAGCCCGATCGTCAGGGCATCTGCAAAATACGTTCCGTTGATCACGCCGAGATCGAGCCGATAATCGGCCCCATGCGTAATGGCCGATACGGCGCGCCGCAGATCACGGGCCGAATACTCATCCCGCAACCGGATCCCCAGCGATTTCGCAATGTCATTGCCCGTCCCAATTGGAATAAAGGCATAAGCTGGAATGGGGCCGGACAGCGGACTTGCCCCAAACTGCATCATCCCGTTAATCACCCATGAATGCGTGCCATCCCCGCCAATTCCGGCCACCACATCATAGGCGCCTGAGCCTGCGGCAGCCAGTTGAGCGACGACCTGATCCTTCAAGGGAACACCACGTTGGGAGGTAAGCAGATCAAAATCGACGTTCTGCCGCTGCAGTAACTCAGCGACATCAGGCCACAACCGCTTGGCATCACCGCCCGCCGCGCTAGGATTTAGAACGCACAACACCTTCATAAATCACATTCTGAAGATATTTAGCCACAAAACCGGCAAAAAAGAACGAAAAAAAACCGGCAATAACCTTTGCAAGGCAATGCCGGTCATATCAAGACACTCAAGGTCTTTATTTTTTGATTTTCTTCGGTGCTTTCAGCATGATGCGGACAGCGGATGCATCCATCTTCTTGACTTTGTCAGCAGCCACACCAAGGCCAACCAGACGTTTACGCTGAACTTTTTCACGACGCTTTTTGTCAGACGCCCCTTTAACAGGACGCCCCGCACGGGTATCTCCACCTTTTCCAGCCATAGTTACATCCTCTCTATAAACACGTTGCTTTATTCAACCAATGCATGTGAATGCAAGGGCGCACAAGATGCCGTTTAACCCATTGCAAGTCAAACAAATAAGAGAGCGGCACCTGCGGACTTTTCATTCCACCCGATGCCGCTCTACCCTACAGGAGAGGTTCTTT
>JBAXDB010000079.1:0-12384 GCA_037141135.1 bacterium
TCCTGACACACAACTTTCTGCTCATTTCCGCTCATTTAAAAACATGAAAATATGACATGAAAATATGATTGTCAAAAAAAGACCTTAACGATAACTTTGCATTGGCGGTTAGCATGCTAAGCACAAGGTAAACTCCATGATTCATCATGGTGTGGAAACGAAAGCACAGGAGGCGTCTATGAACATCTCTCAAGGCAATATAATACCTCTGCGGAAACACAAGCCTACCTTCCCCCCCTGCCGGTTGCTCATCAGCAGTTGTTTGTGTGCGCTCTTACTCAGCGCAGGCGCCGTAGACATGATGGCGGAACCACTGACTTCAGAGGCCATCGCCCTGAGAAAGTTAAGCATAACCGACCTCATGAAAATAAACGTGCTGGAGTCCGCCAGTTTCTTCGCGATCGAAACGGAGAAGAACCCCGGGTTTGCCCAGACTTTCAATGCGGACGAAATCGAAAACGCCCCCATCAGGACGATTGGGGATCTAATTGAGCTGAAGTGCCCGACCTTCTGCCTGGGCGGCAGCCCTCGCGAGGGGCTCCAGATCGGGGGTCGCGGAGTTACAAGTGAGAACACCTGGCGTACCGTTTATCTAATTGACGGACACAACGTGAACCATCGTGTCCACTTCGGCATGCTGGAGACCATCTCCACGCCCGTTTTGGGAGACATCAAGCGTGTCGAGGTCATCACGGGACCGGGCGCCATCGTCTATGGCAGTGGAGCCTTTGACGGCTTCATCAACGTCACACCGCGCAACGGAACGGATGATGCGGGCGTAACCACCAGTCTCGAATACGGATTTCAAGACGAATTCAAGAAAGCCGAGGTCGGATACGGCGTCTCCTATGGCCCCGGCAGGGATATATACATCGACGCCGCCTACTTCACAGCCAACGGTTTCGAGGCCAATGACCGGTGGGGATACGAAACATCCTCAGCCAATCAAGCATGGGCCTCGAAACTCGGGAACTTCGACACGAAAGCCATGATCCGAACTGCACGCCCATTCAGCTTTGTCGATGACAATTACCGCATCGCGACATACTGGAATCATGACAATTTGAAAACCCACCTGATCATTGGAGAAACAGATCAGGACATGTTCTCCTTCAACGAGCAGGGATATGTGCACAGCCAGTATCTGCTCTGGCAAACCAAGTACCTATCTGAACTGAATGCGCTGAATTCTCTCGAGTATATTCTCTCCGGCGAAATGTTCGATGAATACTACCTCTGGTCCGCCAACACGCTACCGGCCTTCCAGTTGGGAGACAAAAGCGGCGGTGACGAACTGGGATTAGATGGAAAACTGATTTACAGGACTGAGGCGATCAACAGAAACCGGCTGGCGGTGGGCGGCACAATAGGCTTCCGCGATATGAACAGCATGGAACAATTCTTCCGCCCCAACGACCTGATCGGGCCGGGGAACGACGCAACGGGCAAGTACCTTTCTACAGGGCTATTTGCCGAGGATGTCGTGACGCTGACAGAAAAACTAACGGGCCACTTGGGCCTTCGCTACGACAAATTATTCCAAGGATCGTATCAAACATTCAACACCGTCGCCGGGGTGACACCCCCTCCCTTTACACCGGATGATCTCGACCACATATCGCCTCGCGTGGGACTCGCGTACGAACTGGACAAAAACAACACCATAAAACTGTCTTATCAACAAGGCTTCCGCTTCCCTGAACCCGCCATGTACAATTGGCGGGACCTGTTTGACAACATCCTCGCCGGAGGCGGATATGACCGGATGCCCAAGCTCAACACGGAAACCATGGACAGCGTCGAACTGAACTACATCACGAAATTCCCCGAAAAACACATGACTTTGTCCCTCAACCTCTTCCATAACACTTATAAAGATCGCCTGAGTTGGGTATGGTTTAAGCGTGACGACGGCTATTTGCAACCGGCAGGATGGGATTACTCCCGCAAGAAAGTCGGGTGGGTCGGCAGTTATGTCAACATTGACGGCACAGAGTATATCGATGGCGGTGAGGCAACCTTATCGGTCGCATTGACCGACACCTTGTCTTTCAGTGCGGCCTATGAGTATCTTTCCATCGACAACCTTGACGTCATTCGCTACCCGAACCAGCAGGTAAAGTTAAATCTGAAATCGGAATTCTTCTCAGGGAAATTGGTCTGTGACGTTTATTACATCGCGGATCCGGGAGGGATCGACAATCCGGATACTGTCCAAAACCCGATCTACAACAAGTCTCGTGAGTTGATCAACCTGGCGGTTTCTTACAAACTCAACAAGAACATCAAATTCAAAGTTGTCGTCGAGAACCTTCTTGAAGACAATGTTCCTCCGCCGACATTCAACATGGACAGTCCGCAATCAGGCCATATTGGCAGGGATGCCCGCCGGATCTATCTCAGCATGATCAACCACTTTTAACATGAACTCTCTAGTCTCCATATTTGGGACCGTGGTTCACGGCGCTACGCACCGCCGGATATGGTCTGTGTTTATGTTTCCGGTCTTAGTCGCACTGACCTGTTTTGACAGACCTGTCGTTGGCGCCGAAACTGGCACGAGCAAGGAATACAAGATCAAGGCAACCTATTTATACAACTTCGTTAATTTTGTCGAATGGCCGCCAACCGCGTTTGCCGAGGCCGGCGCCCCCCTCTGCATTGGAATTCTCGGCCGTGACGACTTCGGCTCGTTTCTCGACCAACTGGTTCAAGACGAAACCGTGAAGGGCCATCGGTTGGTCATCAAACGATCGAAGACGGTCGAAGATCTCAAAACCTGCCATATCCTGTTCATCAGCAAGTCAGAGAACCCACGACTAACGCAAATCCTGGCCAATCTGGGCGAAGCCAGCATCCTGACAGTGGGCGAAACTGCAGGTTTTGCTGAAAATGGAGGAAGCATCAATTTCTTTCTCCGAGAAAACAGAGTGCTGATCGAGATCAATCCCATGGCGGCCCGGCGCCGTGGATTGAAAATCAGCTCGCAGTTACTCAGCCTGGTCACGATCCGGTAAAAGAATTATTTCCGATCAGGCAACGTCACGGTAATCGGACGACTGGCCTCTTTGAACTTCGGCGCTCCCTGCCCGTTGCTGCTATTTTGATTGATGTCACGGCATTTCCCGCATAATAATCATGCGGTTTTTTTGACGCAGAAACTCATTTTGTAATGTACAAAATGAAAATACACCTTGCTGATAGAAGGTAATCTGGAGATACCATGTGGAGTAAACTTACAGGACGAGGCTGGCTTGTGGCCGCCCTTATACTGCTTTTGGCGGGGTCGTTCTGGGTCCGTGAACGGGGCATTGAATGGCCATTGCTGCATCCGGATGAATACAAAATCACTCATTGGGCAGCCTGGATCGAGAAGCATACCCAGACCGAGAGTGCTGCCTATCCGGGCGGGTACTTCCATCTCATAAAGCCAGTCTTACTGCTGAGAAATGCCTGTTCCAGCGGCGCGGCTGCCTGGTCGGAATTTCAAGGGCATCGCATCCAGTCAGTGAAAGTTGATGATGACGGTCGAACTTTCTTCCTGCGTAAAATCAACGTGGTGCTGGCGTTATTGACGATCTGGCTGGTGTATGGCCTTGCCAGCCGTGTGTCCGGGAGTGCGTGGGCCGCCCTTGCGGCGACCGGTTTATTGGCTTTCTCCCGACTTCATGTGGTGAATTCTCATTACGCCGAAACGGATATCGCCATGCTATTCACTCTGACCCTGGCCCTTTATCTATGGGTACGGGTATTTGACTCCGCCAAGTTACTGTGGTTTGCCATGGCAGCGTTGCTGACTGGTCTGGCCATTGGAACCAAATATACCAATCTATTGCTGCTGGTGCAGATGGGTGTCGGCGGCTGGGTTTGCTGGCAGGCTTCTGAAGGGAAGACGCCGGGGAAGGCCGCCAAATTGTTCGGCTTTGGCTTGCTATTGATCGCCTGCGGCTGGTGTTACAGCAACCGGCACATCTTTGAAGGTCTGGACTTCTGGCGGCAATTGCAGCGGGCAGGTCAGGCCACTTACGCGGAACGCGGGGTCAATCTCGGCGCCTCAGCCGTGGACCCCTATGCCGTGTTACGCTCCAACTGGAGTGTTCTTGTGGATAATCTGGCCGACATCCACTGGGGCTGGTTGAGCTTTATGGTGGTGGGCGCCGCGTTGTCAGGTCGCCCAAAATACCGGCGATATTGGCCGGTCACCCTGTTCCCCATCATCTTGTATTTGGTCTATTGCTTAAAAATCGCCCCATGGATCAGGGGCCAGGAATGTCTGGTCTTCTTTCCGTTCTTGACCACTTGTCTGGCCATTGGGGTAAAGGAAAGCATGGCCTGGGCCAACCGGAATCGATTCCGGGTGCTATCCGTATCGGCCATTCTTCTGGTCTTGCTGGTGGCAGGCGGTGATAGTCTGGCACGTTCACTTCGTTTTTCGAGTTTATGCGAGGTGCCTGAGCCGCGAATCCAGGCGCTCCGGTGGCTGTACTGCCATGCCCCGCTTCACAAGAAGACCGGAATCGAAGCCTATACCGTTCCGGCCTGCCGGCTTTTTGATAATGGGTGCAGCGTCGAACAGATTGAGTGGTTGTCGCCGGACCGCCGGGACCGGATGCAGATGGACTATCTGTTGCGCAATGTGTCGGCCTGCGGCCGTGGCACCGTGGATCCCCGCACGAGGGCGCTGTATCCAAATTACGCCGCGAATCTGGCCGACTTCAAGCAGAAGGCGGGGCTCTTGTGTGAATGGGGTCCTCGCGAACCGAACTTTGAATTTGTGGGAACCCAGGTGGAATGGTGGTACGCACGACTGGCCAAGGTCGAGATGGCGATTCGCACTCCACTGTTCAGGCCCACTCTGATTAATCATACCCCCTCCGTGGTCGTGCCTCTGAGCGAAAGTGAAGTGGGCAGCTCCGCCGGATTGTTTGTGGATACGAAGCCCCGTTCCCTGATTGTGAGCGGCTCCAGCGCGACCCGCCGTACGGTCTATATCGTGCTGCAAACCCAAGAGCGGGGGGGCGACGTGGTCGTCAACGGCATGGGGGATCGGGAGGTTGTTCATATGGATCCCTATAATGTCAAAGTGGTCGAGGTCAAGAGGCCCTGGTACTGGCCGCGAGTGTCTGAATATGACGAGATAACCGTCCAGGCCCGCGCTCAACCCCATGTGGAGTATCTGCCTTGTTATGCCCAGGCGGTGACGGATATCCGGGATGTGGCGCTGTTGCTGTATCAGAAGGGGTATCCCGATTTTGCGCTGGAGTGGTTGACAAGAAGTGCGGTGTCAGCAGAAGAGGCATGGTTATGGTTTTCCTGTGCAGTGGAACAGGGGCAATGGGCGCTGGCAGAACGCTATGAGCCCCTCGCCCGCCAGAGTCTGGCAGATTTTGAGAAAATCAGAACCCTTTCCCCTGAGCAAGTGGCACTGAATGGGGTGAGTGGTTCCGCCTATCGCGATCACTCCAGGATCCGGCTCC
This sequence comes from bacterium, assembly GCA_037141135.1. Classification (GTDB taxonomy): domain Bacteria; phylum Verrucomicrobiota; class Kiritimatiellia; order CAIKKV01; family CAITUY01; genus JAABPW01. The sequence continues at coordinate 5,478 of JBAXDB010000079.1, forward strand.
CCTTGATGGATACCGGTCGGGATGGAATTCAGATGAATCTCCCCGAATGGCTTATCAATGTGGAATCAGACAAAACCGGCAAAGCGTTTACCGCCCCGCTCAAAGTGCCAGTTCGATTGGCACCCGGACTGTACATCGTGCAGGGCAACCTCAATGTGGCCCCGCCTTTTGAGTTGACTCAACCCTGGCGCCTGAACGTGAGTGATATGAGCCGTACGGGAGAGGTGGCCGTGATCATTGAACCGGGACAGAGAAGTCAATGGCGTTACTCCTTCGTGGTGCGAGAGGAGCAGGACTTGGAACTGACCTTCTCATCAAACCAGCGTGGCGGCCGGCTGGCGCTCACAGGCCTGGAGATCCAATGGAATGGCAACGATTTGCTTTGGTCTGAACGCCGTGAGTTATACCGGGCTTTGATACGGCATGCGGCGCATCGGGGACAGCCCGAGGAGGCCGGACGGTGGCTTGAAGCGGCCCGGCACTCCGTTCCTGACGAGGAGGGCTGGCTGAACATGGAACGTGAAGTCGCCACTTCTCATGTGCAGCCCGAGCAAGCCGGAATAGTCTTTTATCCCTGGCTGAAACTGGTGAAAGCGGAAGCCACCGCATCAAAGGCTGAATTGCATTTCGAGGTCTTGAAAGATAACATTCCTCCCCTTGAAATAGCGGTGTATCGGGAAAAGATGGGTGGCCCCAGTAAAATTCATAAGGAATTGATTGCGGCCCATTCCGTCCGGAAAGGGGAACAGGTTACATTAACAATCCCCTTGGTAACACCTTGTCCGGTTTCTGATCTTTACGTCCGGGTGCAGGCTGATGTTGAGTGGGGGGCTGCCCCGCTTCATGTCGATGGCGTCCGTAATGGCCGGGTCAGGTTGAAATGAGTTAAGCATGAGTATTCGGAATAAATGGAACATGATTGCCGGTCTGGCATTGGGACTGTTGTGTCTGGTGGTAATAACACGGTGGCTCTGTTTACAGCGCGTCCGCCCCGTTTTTGTTCCGATTCTGATGTATCACCGGATCGGTGACGAGGTTGACTCCCCCTGGTGGGTCACAGTCCGGGATTTTGAAACCCAATTGCAGAGTTTGCACGAGCAGGGCTACACGAGTGTCTGGCCATCGGATCTCGCGGCACATCAACGCTGGGGCTGGCCGCTTCCCGGCAAACCCATTGTTTTAACCTTTGATGACGGATATCTGAACCTGATGCAGCAGGTGGAACCCTTGCTGCTGAAATACGGATTTCACGGGGTCTCCTATTTAATTACGGGGAAAGTCGGGGATACGCCGGAGACACGGCAGCAATGGGAAGGCACCCCGCTCCTGATCTGGCCGGAAGTCCGGGCCGTGCAGCAAAGAGGCACGATACGATTCGGGGGACATAGCCGGACGCATGCGAATCTCAGGGCGTTAACCGACTCACAACAGGAGATTTCCTCCTGTTACCGTGATTTGAAGCGAAAAGGCGGACTGACCCCGGAGGGCTTTTGCTTCCCGTACGGGCAATATAAAGAGGAGACCCTCACCAGTCTGGCCCGGTCAAAGTTCACCACGGCCACAACCTGCGCAGATGGTATCGCAGAGCTCAAGCCCGACACCGCCTTGTTTGAACTGCCCCGCGTATCGGTAATGGGTGGCTGGCATCGTTTCCACCTTCAGCCCCGCCCAGAGACAGCAGGCGGGCTTGCGATCGAGATTTCAAAGGAGGGGCGTGATTTAGATGTGACACCAAAAGTTATCCGTGGTGATGGAACCTATAACTGGCTACCCCGGATTCATGTCACCACCTCACCCCTGAAGCTCCACTGTACCCCCGAGGATAGCCACCCCCACCCCGCTGCAGCCCTGGAACTCTGGGACAACTTTCGTGTGATCCGTCTGTATCGTGTCCCCCTGTATAAAGAACCATTCACAAAGCGCCAGGATTGATGAAAAAAACGCTAGTATTTACCGCAACTTACAATGAAAGCGAGAACATCGCCTCACTATGCAATCAAATCCTGAACCTGGTATCGGACTGCGATATGCTGGTGGTGGATGATAATTCACCCGATGGGACCGGCCGGATTCTGGACGAACTTGCCGCAACTAATTCCCGCCTCAAGGTGATCCACCGCCCCGGCAAGTTAGGTCTTGGCAGTGCGCACGAGGAGGCAATGGAGTATGCCAAAAACCTGCATTACGAATCTCTGGTAACCATGGATGCGGACTTCTCACACGACCCGAACGACATCCCCCGCCTGCTAAAAGCGCTGGACGGTCATGATTTTGTGACCGGCTCGCGTTATATGAAGGGGGGCTCCTGCAACTACTCGGGCTACCGGCGCTATATCAGTATTTTAGCAAACTGGGGGGCCCGACGACTGCTGGGGATAAAGTTGCACGAAATGACGACGTCGTTCCGGGGCTTCCGGGTTGATTTCCTGCGCCGGGTAGACCTGGGCGCAATCAAATCCAGCGGCTACAGCTTTTTCATGGAAATTGTTTTCCGGCTTTCACGCGTTGGGGCGCGCATGACGGAGGTGCCGATCTGTTTTGAGGATCGTCGTGCAGGCGCGTCCAAGATCCCTCCATTTGAAATTTTCAACGGACTGAGCCATTTATTTTACCTCGCCTTCCTCCGGTTGCACTGGCGCAGAACACAAAATGAACCGGAAAATTCAAACGTCTAGGAAATTCATGAAAGCTCTAATAAACCGTTTTTATTCATCTCCAACGGCAGTTCGGACTGTTATCTGGATCGCGGACATCCTTTTTCTCACCAGCCTGCTTGTCGTGTGGTGGCTCTGGTGGGAAGTGAAGACAACTATCACCTTTTCCGGCCACACGCTGGCACTCCGCTGGAATGACAACCGCCTGCTCATTCCCCTTGCCGCTCTGGTGATTCATGGACTGGCCGCTTACGGAGCCGAAGAGATGGATCGTGCGCGTCGGCTGGGCATCTTCCGCTATCCGATTGCAGCAAAACTGGTCATGGCCTATGTAGCCTGCATGGCCACAATCATGATTGCCGACAATCTCCTGAAGAAAACCAAGATCGAGTTTCAGGTGGCCCCCATGGTGCTGGTGAGTAAGAGTCAGGGCGTGGATCATTTTCACAAGTCGATGCTGGCCGATCCCGACCTGGTCTGGAAATTCGAGCCAGGCTCGAGTGTCTATGGGGGAAAGATCAACAGCCTCGGCTTCCGCGACCGGGAGGTCAACCGTGAAAAAGCACCCGGGGTCCGCCGCGTAATCTGTATGGGAGATTCCGTCACCGCACAGGGCCAGCCTTGTTATGCCCAGTACCTGAACCAGATGCTGACCAATGCGCCCCCCGGTGGCGGTAAGTGGGAAGCACTCAGCATGGGGGTATACGGATATTCCTCCATGCAAGGTTTGAGATCTTTTGAGTTGCTGGGAAAAAGCTTGAAGCCGGATGTGGTAATTGTGAGTTTCGGCCGGAATGACCATGTCTGGGAAGTCCCGGACCGGACGCGTTTAGGGGCCCGGTTGTCACCTACGTTCCGACGGATTTTTATGCTCCTTTCTCATCGAACCGTTGGTCGCCTCTTCCTGCATGTAATGGATGTGCGGCATCAATGGACCGCCACCAAGCCCAAGACACCCCGGGCTGATTCGCGGGAACTCCGGTTACCGCCGGAGGATTTCCGCCTGACCCTGCGCCAGTTTGTAAAGGAGATCCGGGATTGCGGGGCGAAGCCCATTCTGGTCGCCGCAGCCCGACGCCGGATTCCAGAAGATTACGTCGCCAAGGGGTGCGCCCGCACCCGGGATGAATTTGAACGCCAGCACGACGAATATGCCCAGATTGTCCGGGATGTGGCGAAGGAAACCGGGGCCACACTGGTGGATCTGCAAAAACTGATGGCTGGGCCGGAGTGTGATGGGTGGTTTGCCAGCGATGCCATCCATCTCGACTTTTATGAATCAGAGGGGGACCTGGTGCCATGGAGCAAAGAGCAGCCAGGACTTCGATTTGTGGCACGCACAATGTATAACACCATCTCCCAATTGAAGTAGGCACCCATACCAGGAAAGGGTATACACTCATGATGTTGCATACAAATACCCCTCACCTAAATCCTCTCCCCCAAGGGGAGAGGAAAGAAGGAACTTACGATTTGGCATCTTCGCCCCCTCCCCCTCTCCCTTCAGGGGAGAGGGTTGGGGTGAGGGTTTCTTCCTTCTGTCCCCCTCTCCCTTCAGGGGAGAGGGTTGGGGTGAGGGTTTCTTCCTTCTGTCCCCCTCTCCCTTCAGGGGAGAGGGTTGGGGTGAGGGTTTCTTCCTTTTTCATCGCACTACTCCTGATCACCCTGCTGGGTGCTGGTCTGCGCCTGGTCAAACTCGGGGATTATCCCGGCGGCTTCGGACAGGATGAGGCTGTTGACCTCTATGATGCCTGGAGCCTCCTGACCACCGGGGCCGAACATCACGGGGACCGCTGGCCACTGAACTCCCGCCAGTTCGGGGATTCCCCCTCCACCCTGCCGTCCTATATCACCCTGCCGTTTGTGGCGCTGCTCGGTCCCACCGAGCTGGCCGCCAGGTTGCCTTGCGCCCTCCTGAATGTGGCCGCCATCCCCCTGTTCGGGCTTCTGCTCTTCCGGCTCTTCCGGAGTCGGGCTGCGGGACTTTTCGGGGCCGTGCTGCTCGCGGTGTCCCCATGGAACATTTTTTTCTCAAGATGGGCCGTCAGCCCGGGGTTTGTCACCTTTTTCCAGGTCGCGGGGCTCCTCCTGATGATCCGGCTATTGACCACTCAAACCAGCCGCACCCGAATCTATGGGGGGGCGATTCTGACGGGTTTTGTGTTATTCCTCTGGACCCACCAATACCTTTCGCAGTACTTCTTCGCCCCCCTGATGATCGGGGTAGGCATCCTGTTGTGGAGCCGGAGGAACTGGCCGCGGATTCTGGTGATGGGCGGCGTGTATTCCCTGTTCATGCTGCTCGCCATCCTGACGCGCACCCACAATCCCTCCACCCTTGGGAGGCTTCAGCGTGAGTGCATTTTCTTTACGGATCATGTCTGGATAAATTTCTGGCACAACTACTGCCAGTACCAGTCTCCACTCTTTCTCTTCCATGCGCCGAAGATGCTGCCGCTCCACCAGATACCCGGTGTGGCACATATCCAGCATAGTCTTGCCCCCTTTTACCTGCTCGGGCTCGCGGTTCTGCTTGCAGCCGTATTTACCCCCAAGAGGCTCCTGGCGCTGCTGGGCCGTCCGGACAGTCCTGACGATGTCAGCCACTGGCGCCGGGCCGCCCTCTGGTTGCTGGCGGGTATTCTCTTCGCACCGATTGTGGGGGCCATTTTCACGCAGGAGATGTACACGGCACGGATGACCCACCTGTTGACGAATGTGCTCCTGATCACATCGCTGGGATGCGCGGCCTTCTGGCACCTGCTCCGCCGTCTCCCGCTCCGGGCGGCCGCACCGATTTTCGCCATCCTGCTCGCGTTCTACCTCGGGCAGTCAACGGTGAAGACCGTCCGGGGCCTTGTCCGGAACAACCTCTACCTCAAGGGTTATCTGCAGCAAGGCGTACCGGAGGTGATGCGCTATCTCGCCCAGCAGCCCAAGGTCCGCTCCGTACGGTTTCCGAAATTGTTCCAAGGCTACATTTATCACCTGTGCTTCACGCCGGTCCACCCGGCCAAACTCAATCATGGGGAAGTCTCGCCCCCGTCACCGGGCGCCGGGGAACGCTGGCGTTATGCCGAAGTCTCCCGGGTGGGCAATTATTATTTCGATCAGGATATTGACGGCATCGAGATTCCAAAAATCGCCACCCTGCGCCATCAGGTACGGGATCGGGATCTGCTCTGGTATGAACTATACGAACGGAATGGTGACTGGTATGTTTTGAGGCGGAATGAGTAGTTCAAAAGCAAAGACTTTACCTGTCATGGCTACGGAAGCTCTATATCTGGCCATCGAGCAACGTATCGGGCGGGCCCACCTGACCCATCGGCTTCACATGCAGACACATTGGGTGGCCCACGTGATGGGCCATGGGCGGACTCGTTTTCATATCGAGAACATGCTGTGGCTGCATTGGCTGATCCGGCTTTCCCTCAAGACAGTCGGCCTGTATCGGCGGGGTCAACGGAATGCGTTGCGGGGTACGGTCCGGCGCAATCGCATGGCCATTCCCGGCTGGCCGCGTGCCTTTGATGGGTTCACCATCCTGCACCTGTCTGATCTGCACCTTGATTTAGATCCGAAGTTTCCTGAGGCTATCGCCCGGGTGGTTGCCCCGCTTGAGTATGACATCTGCGTCATTACGGGTGATATCCGGGCCAAAACTCATGGTCCCATCAATCCGGCGCTCCAGGCCATGGAACTTTTGCGGCCGGCACTGCGCGGTGACGTTTATGGGGTACTGGGCAACCATGATTTCATTGAAATGCTTCCCCCGCTGGAGGCAATGGGGATCAAAATGCTGATGAATGAATCGGTAGTGTTGCGGCGTGGAACTGAGGCTGTCTGTTTGGCGGGGATTGATGACCCCCATTTCTATGAAACCGACAATATCCAGAAAGCCGCCGCCCATCTGGACCATGAAATCCCCTCCATATTGCTGGCGCACTCACCCGAGATCTACCGCAAGGCGGCGGCGTGCGGGTTTAATCTCCTCCTTTGCGGGCATACCCATGCCGGCCAGATCTGCCTCCCCGGCGGCATGCCAGTATTTATCAATGCCCGTGTCCCGCTCCATCTTGTGAGAGGAGCCTGGAGTTATCGCGGCATGCAGGGCTATACCTCGGCAGGGGTCGGTTGCTCCGGCGTGGACGTGCGTTTTTCATGCCGCCCCGAAGTCACCCTCCATACCCTCACAGTAGGGCGGATTCAGTAACGGCATAACTCTTTCGTTTTGCAAGGGATGCAGAATT
>JBAXDB010000080.1:0-12365 GCA_037141135.1 bacterium
GTCAAGAAAGATGATGTCAATGGGGAAGCGCATGAAGCAGGTATGGATGGAACCGCAGGGGCTCAGGAGTAAACCCTGCCCGGCCTTGAGTCCGGGTTTACCCATCAGCCCGATGCTGCGTTTCCAGAAGGTGTCGGCAACCATCAGTTCGGGAATCAGGTGCAAATATTTTTCTCCATGTGATGCCGAATCCCGGTCTCGCTGGCGGGGAGGATGGCGCAGCGGGTGGGGAGTTCGCGCAAGGCCTCAAGGATCGGATGATGGGCCAGATCCTTGCCGGTTGCGTCCTGGATGGCCTGACTGAATTTTGCCGGATGCGCGGTGGCCAGGCAGATCATGGGCGAGTGTGGCGTGACGTAGGGCTTGGCGACATGAATCCCGACGGCGGTGTGGGGATCCAGCAGGTAGCCATAGCGCATTTGATATTCCCTGATGGTGGCCAGCGTTTGTGCGGTATTGCCCGAACCGGCACTGATCAGGTTATCAATCAGGCCATCAGCGAGGGGCGGCACGGTGATTTTCTTGTCCTGATCAAAATGTTTCATGACCTGGCGCAATGCCGCCGGGTCGGCCCCCAGTCGGTAATAGAGATAACGCTCGAAGTTGCTGGCCACCTGGATATCCATGGAGGGACTGATCGTGGTGTGGACGGCATCGCAGCTGTAAACGCCGGTGTTGAAGAACCGGGCCAAAATGTCGTTCTCGTTGGTGGCCAGGATCAGGCGGCTGATGGGGAGTCCCATTCTGGCCGCCACATACCCGGCAAAGATATCGCCGAAGTTACCGGTGGGGATGGAGAACTGGACCGTCTTGGCGCCGGTCAACCGCATGACGCGGAAGGTGGCAAAGAAGTAATAGACGATCTGGGCCAGAACCCTTGCCCAGTTGATGGAATTGACGGTTCCGAGCGAATAGCGGTCTTTGAATTCAAGATCACTGAAAATGGATTTCATGATCCGCTGGCAGTCGTCAAACGTGCCGTCCACGGCGATATTGAAAACATTGGCATCCGGAACGGTGGTCATCTGGCGTTCCTGAAGCGGGCTGACCCGGCCATGCGGATGCATGACGAAGATGCGGATATGTTCGCGGCCCTTGACGCCATCGATGGCGGCGCTTCCGGTGTCGCCGCTGGTGGCGGCCAGAATGTTCATTTCATGTCCGGTTTTCTTCAGGACATACTCAAATGTATTGCCCAGAAACTGGAGCGCCACATCCTTGAAAGCGAGGGTGGGACCATGGAAAAGCTCCAGAACATGAATGTCCCCGACGCTGCGGACAGGGGTGACATCCGGATGCCGGAAGGAGGCATAGCTGCGGTTGATCAGGTCGCGCAATTCCGGTTCGGGAATATCCGTATAGAGACGCATGACCTCAAAGGCCAGTTCGGTGTAGGAGAGAGGCGCCCAAGCCCGGAGTTTGCCGGCGACATGCGGGATCACGTCAGGGAGCAGCAGTCCCCCGTCGCGGGCCAGGCCGGTCATTACGGCATTCTGAAACCCCCGACGCTCATTCTCGCCACGTGTACTGATGTATTGCATGGCTGGAACCATAGGTCATGGGGAAAGCGGCAGGCAAGGAGAAATTCGTTAAATTTCATGTTTCCGTATGCAGGCCACCAGGCGGGAAGATCCCGGAATGAGGGGCTCAAGCGGCGGCGGGTGAATTTTGCAGGCCGCAATGGCGTGGGGACATCGTGTGTGGAAACGACAGCCGGACGGTGGATTGGCTGAGGAAGGAATATCGCCCCGGAGAATAGTTCTGCGCTTCTTTTCGCCCAGCGGGACGGGCACTGCGGAAATGAGTGCGCGGGAATAGGGGTGTGCCGGGAGATCAAGAACTTCGGAAGCCGTCCCGGTTTCGACCACCATACCCAGATACATGACCACCACCCGGTCGGCAATATGACGGATCACCCCGAGGTCATGGGAAATGAACAGGTAGGCCAGGTTATGTGAGGCGCGGAGATCCTTCAGCAAATTCAGTACCTGGGCGCGTACGGAGACATCCAGGGCGCTGACGGCCTCATCACAGATCACGAGTTCCGGTCGCACCGCGATGGCGCGGGCAATACTGATGCGTTGCCGCTGTCCGCCTGAAAACTCATGCGGATATCGATGGAGTCCGCTGGATTCCATTCCGACCTCATCAAGCAGACGGCGGGCTGTGGTTTCCCGGTCGCGCGCGCCGATCAGCTTCTGCTGCATCAAACCTTCCGTCACAATTTCCTGGATGGTCATGCGGGGGTTGAGCGACGAGTAAGGATCCTGAAAAACCATTTGGATCCGGCGTCGCAGTGGCATGCAGTCCTTGTGCCGGCCGGGCCAGATCGGGATGCCACCCAAATGGATGGTGCCGGACTTTTTAGGTTCCAGCCCCATTACGGTTCTGCCCAGGGTGGTTTTGCCGCAGCCTGATTCGCCCACCAGGCCCACGGTTTCGCCCGATTCTATTGTGAGCGAGACCCCATCCACGGCATGGATATGGCCGATGGTGCTGGCGAAGACCCCGCGCTTGATGGGGAACCAGGTCTTGAGGTTGTTAATTTGGAGTAGAGGTGGCATTTTTTTAGATATGAGATTTCAGATCTGAGATTTCAGAAAGGAAACAGGCGGAATGGTGGCCGGGGGCAACGTCATAAAGTGGGGGGAGTTCCTGCCGGCAGCGGGCGAAAGCATATTTACAGCGGTCTGCAAAGCGGCAGCCGGCGGGATAGGCCAGCGGGGATGGGACCTGACCATCGATGGATGAGAGACGCTCGGAGCGGCTTGTCAGGCTGATAACGGATTCAAGGAGGGCCTGGGTGTAGGGATGGGCGGGATTTTTAAAAAGCTCGTGACGCGGTCCTTCCTCGACAATTCTGGCGGCATACATGACCAATACCCGGTCGCACATCTCCCACACCACGCCCAGATCATGGGTGATAATCAGGAGTGAGGTGTCCCTGTTTTTCATTTCCAGCAGCAAGTCAAGGATCTGGGCCTGAATAGTGACATCGAGGGCGGTGGTGGGTTCATCCGCGATAATGAGTTGGGGCTCGAGCATCAGGGCCATGGCGATCATGACGCGCTGGAGCATTCCGCCGGAAAGCTGGTAGGGATACGCCTGCATCCGTTCTTCGGGATCAGGAATGCCGACCTTTTTCAGCCAATCCAGTGAGAGCGTTCTGGCGGTGTGATTGTCAATATCAAGATGGAGTTGAAGGGTCTCGATCAGTTGGGCGCCGATTTTGTGCAGAGGAGACAGCGCGGCCTGTGGTTCCTGAAAGATCACACTGATCCGGCGTCCCCGGATGGTGCGCAGTTCGGCGGCGGTCAGGCTCAGGAGGTCCTGCCCATCGAACAGGACTTTACCCGACATGATCCGGCCTGGCGGCATGGGAATCAAGCGTAACAAGCTCAGGGCCGTTACTGATTTTCCGCAGCCGGATTCACCGACCAGGCCGACGACTTCACCCTTGCCGATGGAAAACGATACGTTTTCCGTCGCCGTGAGGGTGCCTTCATCGGTGTCGAAGGCCACGCTCAGATTTTGTATATCCAATAAAGACTGCATTAGGGATTTATCCTGAATTCTGAATCCTGAATCCTGTTATTTACATTATTCAAATTTGGTCTTCGGTCTGGGATCATAGACATTCCGGATGCCTTCGCCCACAAATACGCCCAGAAGCATGACGACAAAGAGGGCGAGGGCGGGATAGAGGATCAGCCACCAGGCCCATCTGAATTGTTGAGCCTGTTGCAGCAGTTCGCCCCAGCTCGGGGTCGGTGGGGGCAGCCCGAAGCCCAGGTAGTCCAGAGCCGCCAGTGACCCGATGGCGCCGACAAGATTGAAGGGGAAAAAGGTGATGAGCGGGGTGAGGGAATTGGGCAGGATATGGCGGAAAATAATGGCGCGGTGCGGGAGTCCCAGTGACCGGGCGGCCTCCACAAAAGGGAGGTGCCTCAACCGGAGGAACTCCGCCCGGATATAGTAGGAAATCCCGATCCAATTGAAGATGGCGTAACAGGTCAGCAGCAAAATAAACCCACGCCCATAAACGGCTCCGAGCAGAATCATCACATAGAGAAAAGGAAGGGCGCTCCAGATCTCGGTGAAGCGCTGTCCCAGCATGTCAACATGTCTGCCGAAATAACCTTGGATGGCCCCGAGTGCGGTGCCCAGAAGCATGGCGAGGATGACCAGGAGAAAGCCGAAGGTCAGGGAGGTTCGTAACCCGTACAGGATGCGGGCAAGGACATCGCGTCCCGCGCTGTCGATTCCCAGCCAGTGGCCCCGGGTTGGTGGGAATGGCCAGCGGACTTCTGATTTTGTGGCGGTGACGAGATAGGGGGAGCCCTTGATGTTTATAATCCTGGCGGGTGCCGCATTGCTGAGGCCTTGGGCGGCGAATGCCGTCAACTCGGCTTGGGTCTCCGGCGAAAGCGAGGTCCAGGACGGGAATGAGGAGGAGGCAAGTTGCATTTGCGGGTTCCAGCCCACGGTGCCGCTGGGGAGCGTCAAATGGTCTTTTTTTTCGCGCAGGGTAAGTCTGATGGTGGTGGGTGGGGCGTCCCGTGGTGTGAACTCTGGCAGGGAGAGATCCGCCTGCCTGCGGGAATCAGCGAGATTAATGGTGGTGGCGCTGACAGCGGGGGCCTCCCTGTTTTGAAGCCGTGCGAAAATGGCCTCCTGCAGGGTGGCGGGGATACTCCAGATGTTGGTAAAGGCATGGCCCCGCAAGGACTCAGGGCTGGAATCAAAGAAAAAATCCGTGTTTGCCGAGCGGATGATGCAGAGATTGGTGGAGAGGGTGATGGAGGCAACATGGGGTTCAGGGCGGAAGGATAACTTCACCGCGTCGGGCAGGGCGATGGAGGAGGGTGGGGCATTTTCGTAGGGCCCATAAGGGATGGGTGGGAAGAGCATGAAATTCACGGGAAGAGCGGTGAAGCGGGGGTGTGTTTGGATCTGTTTGTAATCCGGGCGGGTGAGTCGTCCGTTATGGAGAAAAGCATCTTCCGGGTAAAACCGGACGAGGGGGGCAAAGTAATGCCCTTCAAATCGGACCAGCAGGGGTGTGTTATTGCAGATCACCTCGGCGACGAGGCTGATCAGGTATAAGGAAGTGAGGATCCACAGCGACCACCAGGCGCGGCGCAACCGGCGGAACCGCCGCCACCGTTTAACTGTTACTGGATTCCAAGCGATCATGGCCGTTGATTGTAACGCCCCCCCGACGTCATCGCCAGTGAGCCGGAGCAAGAAATTTACCTCAAATTATTCATAGGGTTTTTATTCGACCGTGACGCTTTTGGCAAGATTGCGGGGTTGATCAATGGGGCAGTTACGGAGCCGGGCCATGTGGTAGGCGAACAGCTGAAGGGCGACGGCTGTTACGATCGGCGCGGTCAGGTGTGAACATTTCGGGACATGAATCATGGCCTCGACGGGGGCGGAGGTATTACCTTCGGTGACAATTCCGATGACCGGTGCCTGCCTGGCGCGGCATTCCTGGACATTACTGATCATCTTATCCATCCCGGCAATATCATTCAGCATGGCCATGACAGGGACCGCCTCGTCCAGCAGGGCGATGGGGCCATGCTTGAGTTCCGCCGCATGGTAGCCTTCAGCGTGGATATAGCTGATTTCCTTGAGTTTTAAAGCCCCTTCCAGAGCGACAGGATACAGACAGCCACGCCCCAGAAAGAAGAAATCTTTGACTTGGGCATACCGTTCTGCCGCCGCGATCACTTCCTCGTGCCGTGTCAGGACCGCCTTGACCAGATCGGGAATCCGGTGGATTTCTTCGCAGATTTCAAGGCCCTGCTGGCGCGACAACCGGCGACAACGCCCGATTTTAAGTGCCAGCATCAGCAGCACCGTCAGTTGACAGGTAAACGCCTTGGTTGAGGCGACACTGATTTCCGGGCCGGCGTGCAGGTAGACGCCCCGCCCGGTTTCGCGGGCAATGGTGGAACCTACCACGTTGCAGAGCCCCACGACCAAGGCCCCCTTTTGCCTGGCTTCGCGCACCGCCGCCAGGGTATCGGCGGTCTCGCCGGACTGGCTGATGGCAATGACCAGGTCATGGGGGCGGATGATGGGATTGCGGTAGCGGTATTCGGCGGCCTGTTCGACATCCGTTGGAAGGTCCGCCAATTCTTCGAAGTAATACTTGCCCACCATCCCGGCATTCAGCGATGTTCCGCAGCCCAGAATGACAACACGCTCAATGCCGGAAAGCTCACGCGGCGTCAGGGCCAATCCGGATAAAATCGCGGTGGCCATGGAATCATCCAGCCGTCCGCGAATGGTGTTCCGGATGGAGTCCGGTTGTTCATGGATTTCCTTGAGCATGAAATGCTCATAGCCGCCCTTTTCAGCGGTACCGGTATCCCAGTCGATCAATGCGATTTCGCGTGATACGGGCACGTTGTTGATGTTCCGGATTTCAGCTCCCGAGGCCCGGATAATGGCCACATCATTATCGTCCAGATAGATGACCTGACGCGTGTAGGCAATGATGGCGGCGACATCGCTGGCGATAATGGTTTCGCCTTCACCGACCCCGATTACGAGCGGACTGCCTTTGCGGGCTACGACGATCTGGTCGGGGGTATCGGCTGAGATCACCGCAATTCCATAGGTGCCTTCAACATGCTTCAGAGCTGCGCACACAGCGTCAAATAGATTACCCCTATAAAATTCACCAATCAAATGGATCAATACTTCGCTGTCGGTTTCCGATTTAAAGGTGTGTCCCTTGGCGGTCAACTGATTGCGCAGGGCAAGGTAATTTTCGATGATTCCGTTGTGAACCATAGCAAGTTTGCCAGTCTGATCGGTATGCGGATGAGCATTCTCTCCGGTCGGGCTGCCGTGGGTGGCCCACCGGGTGTGTGAAATTCCAATGTGGGCTGCCTGAAGAAAGGGTTCATCCCACTTGGTGTGAACCTGTTTTTCAAGATTCTGAACCTTGCCTTTATCCTTGCGGAGGTGGAGCATGTGGTCCGCAATCAGAGCAACACCGGCCGAATCGTAGCCGCGATATTCCAGACGTTTCAGGCCATTGATCAATACATCGACGGCGCCTTTATTTCCCACATAACCGACAATTCCGCACATAGTCACCTCACAACATCTTTACTGACAACAGCGCCCGGCAAGGTGGACATATCCGGCCACAATTTCCGTCCCGGGTAAATGCTCGTATGAATACCAGTATGAACACGGTCCCCCATGACACAGCCGAATTTGCGTCGCTTGGTATCCACCAGGCGGTCTTCAATCATGGAGCGATGAGTGAGCCCGTCGTGGCGGTAGTTCGAGGTGATGGTGCCGGCGCCGAAATTTACGGCTTCGCCGATGATGGAATCCCCGCAGTAGCTAAGATGCCCAATGCTGGTGCGATTCATGATGATGGAGTTTTTTATTTCCACGGCCTGCCCGATGTGACAGCCATCGCCGATACTGGTGTTTCCGCGGATGTAGCAATTCGGCCCGATTTTGCAGTTTTTGCCGATCACAACCGTGCCCTCGCTATAAACGCCCGGCAGGAGGCGTGATCCTTCACCCAGGAGAAGGGTCCCGTCAATATTTACACCGGAGGAAACTTGTGCGCCGTTGTTCAGTGTCAGTGCGGTCATGATGGGCCCCGTGGGAACGGCTTCGCCATGGAGGCGATAATCAGCGATGTTTTTAAGGATCATTTCGTTGATTCGTAAAATATCCCAGGGGTAGGAGATAAGAAAAGTATCCGCATCAATGGGAAGTGATGGCGCTTTAAGTACGGCGTTGGCCGATTCGCTGGTCCAGGCGAGAATAATCCCCCGTTGATTGCGGACCGCAACCGTGCCGTTGGTCCCCAGGAGTGTGGCGAGGACTTTCTTTGAAAACCAGGTGTCACCCCGGATGAAGAGGGTGCGGTCATCCGAGTTGTTTGCGATTTCAAAGCCGGCATCCATGAGGGCTTCCTGTTGCAATTCTCCCAAAAGGCGGTTGCCCACTAGGCAGGCCGACAAAAGCCGGGTGGAGGTGAGGGGGAAACAGGTTTCAGGGCTTTCGGCATCCAGTATGACCGCTCTCATGTAACCAGTTCCTTCCGAACCACCGCGCTCAGCTTTTCGATCCAATGTGAGACCTCTGCGGTCTGGCGCGCTTCAACCAGAATCCGGAGCTTGGGCTCTGTTCCGGAGTACCGCACTATCAGGCGGCCTTCTTCACCCAGTGCGGTGGTGCAGGCGGCCATGGCCTCAACGAGTTGCGGGATCGTATCAATGGGTTTGCGTTCCTTGACTATCATGCTCACCAGCTGTTGGGGATATTCCTGCATGCATTCGGCCAGTTGGGCGAGGGTGGCCCCCTTGCGGCGCATCAAGCGGAGCACCTGAAGCGCGGTGATGATGCCGTCGCCGGTCGTGGCGTAATCCATCAGGATTACATGTCCGCTTTTCTCGCCCCCGACATTGGCGCCTGTTTTGCGCATGCGGTCGATGACCAGCCGGTCTCCCACGTCGGTGATATCCAGCTGAATGCCGGCCTTTTTCATGGCCTCATGCAGACCCATATTGCTCATGGTGGTGGTCACCAGTGTGTTGTTGTTGAGCAGCCCGCGCGCCTTGAAGTCCAGGGCACACATGGCCAGAATCCGGTCTCCATCCACCACATGGCCTTGCGCATCGCAGAAAATGACGCGATCGGCGTCCCCGTCGAAAGCAATGCCGATATCAGAATGGCTCAGCTGCACAGTTTGGGCAACGACCTCAGGGTGCAACGCACCGCAGAGGTTGTTGATGTTATAGCCGTCCGGCTCGACAAAGGTCTTGGTGACCTTGGCCCCCAGTTCCTTCAGGATCAGCGGAGCGATAAAATAGGCCGCCCCGTTGGCACAATCCAGAACGACTTTCATGTCTTCAAAATTCTCGTTTTTGATTGTGCTCTTGGCAAATTCGATATAGCGCCCGCGGGCATCATCGATGCGGTAGGCCTTGCCCATCTGGTCGCTGCGAATATGTTCACAACTCAATTCACTGGAGGCAATGTGATTGGTAATGTCGGCTTCCATGGAATCCGGTATTTTGAAGCCGTCATTACCGAAAATCTTAATACCGTTATCATCAAACGGGTTATGAGAGGCGGTCAACATAAGCCCGACATCAGCGGCCATCGAACGGGTAAGATGGGCCACGGCCGGGGTGGGAACCGGACCCACCAGCATGACATCCACCCCCATGGCGACCAGTCCGCTGGTCAGGGCGGTTTCAAGCATATAACCAGAGAGGCGGGTATCCTTGCCAATGACGGCCTTGCAGGAGCCGTGCCCGGATGCACCCAGTATATGGCCAAGCGCCTTGCCGATTTGCACGGCCACTTCTGGCGTCACTGGATAGTGGTTAGCCTGTCCCCGGATGCCGTCGGTTCCAAATAAACGTTCCATATTATGTCCCTGTCCTTGATTGCGCCATGACTTGCCCCGGCGTAAGGGCAATAAGTAATAAAAACTACACCTGATAAGGCTCCCATGCAAGCCCAAGCCGCCAAGCCGCCAAGCCGCCTTCGGCGGCGGGAATAGTTGATGAGTTGCTGGGTTGTTTGGTTGTTGAGTTTGTTCTACAATTCGTTGACAACTCAGCAACTCGACAACTTAACAACTTCTTCGTGCTATGTGCTGCGCCGGTTGAGGATCCACTTTTCGAAGCTGATAACGGGGAGGATGATGGCCGCTACCAGCGCGGCATGTAGCCAGGACCACAAGTCCAGATTGGTGGTATGGAAGAGCGTTTGCATGAAGGGTAGATAGGTGAAGGCCAACTGCAATAAAAGCAGAATTCCGATCCCAAGCCAGATGGAGGGATTGCTGAACCAGCCCAGCCTGCTCAGACCCTCCCGCAGGCTACGGCAATGGAGGAGATAAAAAATCTGAAAGAGCGTCATGCCGGTCACTGCCAGGGTCTGGGCCTCGGCCAGCGCCTGTTTGTGCAGGGCAGCATCAATCACGCCCCCCAGGCCGCCTGTCCGGTAGGTGTATTCCCAGAGGAACAGGGCGCAGGTTCCGGCAGCCATGACGATGGCTACGATGGCCGTTCGTATGATGATGAAGTAAGAAAAGACCGGCGTGTCTTTGGGCCGGGGCTTGCGCCGCATCGCGGAGGGCTCCAGAATTTCGAAGGCAATCGGGGCTGATAGCGCCACGCTGGCAACCAGATTGATCCAGAGGATCTGACTGGGCGCCATGGGGAGGAGCAACTCGATCCCCAGTTGTGTCACCATGACGGTCGGGAAAAAGAACATGGCACCGGCCAGTGTCAGTGCGAGACTCAGATTGGTGGGAAGAATAAATGCGAGGGCTTTAATCAGGTTGTCATAAACCCGTCGGCCTTCCTCCACGGCGGCGGCAATTGAGGCGAAATTGTCATCAGCTAAAACCACCTTGGCGGCATCCTTGGCCACGGCGGTGCCGGTGATACCCATGGCGATGCCGATATCGGCCCGTTTGAGAGATGGGGCATCATTCACGCCATCACCGGTCATGGCGACCACATTGCCGTCGGACTGCAAGGCTTGCACCAGTTTGAGCTTATGCTCAGGGGTCACGCGGGCAAAGACATGACAACGCCGCGCTGTGGTTACAAGTTCCTCTGCGGAGAGGGGGTCCAGTTCTTCGCCACGGGTGGCCTGGTCGCCGGGCTTCAGAATGCCGAGTTCACGGCCGATGGCCGTGGCGGTGACAGGATGATCGCCCGTTATCATTTTTACGGTAATGCCGGCCCGGTGGCAGATGGCAATGGCGTCGATGGCTTCCTGCCGTGGAGGGTCAATCATGCCCATCAGGCCCAGAAGAGTAAAATCCGAAGCGGCCCATTCGGGTGTGAGTTGGGACATACCCGGGGTGGGGGTACGCCTTGCGAAGGCCAGTACACGCATGCCCTGTTCGGCAAAAGCATGCTGGGCTGAGTGAAGTTTTCTGGTGATGTCGGCGGACAAGGCACAACGCGTTAAAACCATTTCAGGAGCGCCTTTTAAATACACGGCGTCAACGCCCTCACCCCGGTTCAGTGTGGCCATATATTTGGTTTCGGACTCAAAGGGCAGGACATCCAGTCGTGCATGGCGCTGGCGCAGGTCGTCGGCCTGCAAGCCCAATTTATGGCCGGCCACGATTAGAGCGGCCTCGGTGGGATCGCCGGTAATGGTCCATTGCTCATCCTCCTGCCTCAGGGCGGAATCATTGCATAACACACCGGATAGCAGGAGTTCCCGCAGAGGTGCAGGGAGTTCGCTGATGGTCTCTCCATTGCATTGCAGTGAACCCGTTGGAATATAGCCGACGCCCGAGAGCCGATATTCTTTCTCATCGCACCACAGGGCCTGAACCGTCATTTCGTTGCGGGTCAACGTTCCGGTTTTGTCAGAACAGATGACGCTGGTGGACCCGAGTGTTTCCACTGCGGGTAAATGGCGGACCACGGCCTGCCGGGCCGCCATGCGGCGGACTCCGATTGCCAGGGCGATGGTGATGATTGCGGGAAGACCTTCCGGTATGGCGGCAACCGCCAGCGTAATGGCGGTGAGTAAGGCCTCATCGAATTTTGCCTCTTTAACGAGTACGCCATAGCCGAATAATATTACTGACAGACCCAGTACGGAGATGGTGATCCATTTGCTGACTTGGGCCAGTTGCTGGGTCAAAGGGGTTTCCAGTTGCGATGTTTGATTGAGAAGCGTATTGATGCGCCCCAACTCAGTTTGATTTCCCGTGGCAACCACCACTCCGGTGGCGGTTCCTTGTGTCACGACGGTGCCACCATAGACCATGCACAAACGATCCCCCAGAACGGCTTCACCTGAAACGGGAGAAGATTCTTTGTGAGTTGGAACGGATTCACCGGTAAGGGCCGACTCGTCAATGCGGAGGTTTTTTACCTGCAGAAGCCGTATGTCGGCGGGAACCCGGTCGCCGCCAGTCAGTTGTACGATATCCCCGGGGACCAGGCCTGCGGCAGGCAAGGTGTTCAGGTTTTTATCCCGCAGGAGGGTGGCATTTTCGGGAACCATTGCCGAGAGGGCCGCAATGGCTTTCCCCGCGCGATGTTCCTGAATAAAACCGATGATCGCATTAATGATAACCGCACCAAATACGACTCCGGAGTCGGTATATTTGCGTAGCAATGACGCCAGGACACCAGCCCCGATAAGCAGCCAGGAGATGGGGTTATTAATCTGGCGCCAGATCAACGTCAGCGGGCCATCTGATTTGACTTTTGCCAATAAGTTCGCGCCGTATTGCGACAGTCGTTCTGATGCTGCAGCAGAGCTTAAACCCTCGATCGAACTGTCCAGAGCCTTTAAAACTTCTTCTCCGCTTTGGGCATGCCAGA
>JBAXDB010000081.1:0-12357 GCA_037141135.1 bacterium
TGTCGCCACACCACACAATATCTGATTTCTCATTGAGACCTCCTGTGTTGTTTGACCCGGCCGCTTCCGATTCACAGACACAGGCTACACCAACCGCTGCCTGGGAAAAAGGCAAAACCATCCCCCGCCTGGCAAAACAATACGGCATGCAAAGCGCTTTCTTTGGCGGTGTTGATGCCCGCGCCCTCATCAGCAACAATCGGGCCATCATTGATGCGGAAATGGAGTGGGCCATCGCCAAGTTAAGTTCGAGACCCTGCAGAATTTCTTTGAGCGCGGGCGCCGCATGACCACCAGGCGATAATCAAAGCCGGCCAGCGAGGTCGCTGGCATCTCCAGGTGAAAGCGCCTATTCGAATACCACCATCTGATGCGCTTTGACTTCCGGCACCACGACGTGGCAATACTCGTTTTCCATTGTGAATGGCAGCACTTGACCGGATGGGGCCAAGGTAACAGAGGCCGGCCGCTTGCCGGTTCGAACCGCCAGCGGAATGTCGCGCACAGGGTAAAGTTCTTCAATCCATTCCACATTGATGTGCCGCCGCTGGGGCTGGAAATTGACCAAGTGAGCAATTAACCGGTTCGGCTTCATCTGACGATTGACCGAAATCTCCATCGCCGAGGGGGCATGGGTCTTCACCAGGGGCTGAGGCAGCACCTGCTCCAGCACCCGCGCCACAATGCCCTTATACAACGAGTACGAATGATCACGATAGGCCTTGAACACCTCCGCAGCAATATATGCCACGCGCCCCTTCACCACGACCACCGGATATGCGGTCTTCTTGTCGTAAGGGGTCTGATTATGCGAGCAGAAGTGCTCATACGTCCGATTGAAGTAGGAACTGACCAACCGGCCCAGCGCCACCGCACCCGCCGTCGGTTTCACAAAAGTGCTCGCCTCATAAAATACGTAGTTACTCTGCGGCCAGCCCTTACCCAACTCCTTGCCCAAGTCCATATAGCAGGGCGTACTCGGATTATCACCCACATACTTTACCGGCAGACCAGGACACTGGAACTTGCCATCCTGTAACGAGGCTTTGTGCGAGGCGATCACCGCGCCACCCCCCGCCATGAAGTCTTTCAATGCCTCTTTCAGAGGGGCTTCAACCACGCCACAGTCCGGCAGGATCACGACCTTGTACGTTTTGAGGTCCGTATCCGGATAAATCAGATTAAACTGCTGCTTCAATTCCAGAAGCATCCGCCCCGCCCCGTCCACCGAATTCTGAATGCCGCCCAAATGGCCAGCTCCGACAGCCTTCCCCGCCTCTTCCGGTGCGCCCGGCAGCATCAGCACGCCAATCTCCGCCGCCGCCCTGGCCCCCACACACCACGGCTCACATTTTTCAACGTGTTTAAAGGATGTGCCGATCACCTCATACGCGCCCTTGTCCAGGACCCCGCGGGGGTGACACTGGTCGCCCACGTTCATCACCGCGGTGGCCGACAGGATGGTGCCGGCTTCAAACATCAGCTGGTCTGATGTTTTCAAGCCGCCAAAGTCAGCCCAACTCTTATGGAAGCGGGCGGTCATTCCCTGGAGCGGACGCGGCAGAACACGGCCATAACGGGCGTGAATCGGGAAAAAGGCGTAGCCCCAACCGCCGGTGGGCAGCGCCTCGATTTCGATATGCGTGAACACATCCAGCTCCTCGGCGATGCCGGGCCGCATGCGGCCGTTGAAGAATATCGTGGCATTTTTCTTGATCTTCCGGATGGTCTTAGTCAGACGTTGTGTGTATTCACGGGTGATGAGAAACTCATGCTTGCGATGATCCTCATCGCTGGCGAAGTCCAGACCACGCCGTTTCATGCTGTCGAAGCACCGGGGACAATAACAACCGGGATCCGGGCAGTAGCACATATCAAAGAACAGCCCCTCCACATCATACCACTTGAGCACCTCGACGGCCTGCGCCTCCAGTTCGTCAACGTAGGCGGGGTTGTTCATGCAATGGTTATACCAGCCTGGCGTGAGGGTTTCGCCCCACTTCCAGTACTTGCCATCCTTAAGATGGCCGATCCAGTCGTGATGCACCTTGGCATTGTGTTCATCCACCCGAACACTGATGTATGCCGGCGTCACGATGCCGCGCTTGCGGCAGGCTTCAATCTGTTCGCCCAGCAAATCGAATTTCAAGCTCGGATGAATGGTCCCCGCCTGAGTCGGATAGTAGCTCATGCCATGGTGGCACTTGGCGAAAAGGGTGATCCAATTCACCCGCGCCTCATTGAGCATGTTTCCAAAAGTGTCGGCATCAAATTCCGTCCCCACGTCCGGAATCAGCTCCGAGGTGTGGAAATCCAAATGGATTTGACGAAATCGTGAGGCGACCAATTCCGGCCCCGAACACGTAATAGGACTCTTCACTACCTTTTTAATCTTCATGAAATGGCTCTCCCTAATAGTGCAATAGCGCACCACCGCTTCTCTGTTGAAAATGATGTGCGAAATACTAGTCAGACTCAGATCTTCGTACAATGGCAAATTCCCTGGAGGGGAACTCGTTTGGTAAATGATTCCGGCGTTTCACTCTCTTCAGTTCAGATATTACCGCGAAACCAGTAGCCCACGCACCTGGGCCGCTTGCACGCCATCACAGTCTTTCCATAGATTTTCCATGAGACAGGCGGGCGTGGTGTTTTCTTCCACCGCAAGCTGTCGCACTGCCGCGGCGGCACCTTTCGCATACCGTTCCGGCTGTATCCCCTGCCCCAAGGCCAGCCGCATGGTGCCGATCAGACGATCATCCCACCCTAATTTGCGCCGGGTATCCCGTGTGACCCGCTCCACCGCATCCTTCAGAAAATGGTTTGTCATCCGCACCAGCAGATCATCAACATAGACCGTAAACCCCGCCTGCGTAAAAAGGGGATCCACCCCCTGATACTTGCGACACAGGGCTGCTCCGGATTCAAGGAGAAACGCCTCCCGCGCCAGATTCAATAGGGCCGGGTCCCGCGCGGCTTCCGACATCGTGATTCCGCCGCGCTCCCGCAAAAGGTATCCGATCAGGGCATGCGTGGCATTGTGGCCATACAATTTCGCCTCTTCGAAAGGCAGCAAGTCCGCCTTCTCCTCAAACACCTGAATCCCCCGTTGGAACCCCGGCAACCCGATCCGGGTAATCAGGATCCGATTGAACGCCTCCACCAGAAAGGCGCGGCTCATGCCGGGAACCACGGGTATAAGTCCCTGCTCCTTAATCTGAGCCACATCGGTGACCACACCGCTCATCTTTCCAATCACCGTATTAAGCACCTGCGTCCGGGCTGAGGCCAGGCATGTTGTTCCTCCGGAATTTTGGAGGGCCAGCGGCCTCGCTGGCCATTTTTTTCCCAGCGCCTCAGTCAGGATTTCCGCCGCATGATTATGATTCTCGGCCGTGTAAATCACAGCGGCCGGCAAGCCCACATCGCGACTTTTTCCACGCAAACCCGCCGTCAGGATATCCAGCACGTCACCGGGCTTTCCCGTCCCGTAGAATGCCACGCTTGGCAGCGAGGTGGCAATCTCGTCAGCCTCGGCCACGGCCTGGATCAAGGCCTGCCGGTCCCGCTCATCAAGAGGATTGAGAATCTCGATCGGGCCGATCTCGTGTGCCTCAATCCCGGATGGGGTCGCCACGTTGAGCGCATAGCGCCCCTGATGCCGGCGCACGCCTTCCACCATGGCCGTGACCACCTCCGCCACAACCAGTCTGCCGAAGTTTCCCGACCGCCAGGCCTCATAGCCAAATAACCCCGCCTGAATCGCGCCAAACCCGAATCCAACAAATGTACGCCCTTGATTCATTAGTACTCCTTACACGACCACCGGGGGATTGCGTTCACCAAATTTTTTCGCCAGGGCAAGGGTCTCTGCCAGCGGCAGGACCCCTTCCGAAGCACCGGGGCGTGATAAACTGGCCGCCGCACAGCAACTCGCCAACCCGGCGGTCTCAAAAACATCCCAGCCCTCATGCAGACCATACAACATCCCCGCACAAAACGCGTCACCCGCCCCGACCGCACCGGCAATATAGCCTTCGGGCAACACCAACGAGCCTCTTGAATAACGCCGGCCAGCCCGGTCACGCATGTAAACGCCTTCGGGCATATGTACCGCCACCAACTGCATGTTGCCAAATTGATACAAACGCTCTACCGCCTCCATCAACACGGCTCCGTCAAGCCGCCGCTGCTCATCCCGCACCTTGAGCCCAACCGCGCGGGCCGTCTCGATCTCATTCAGAATCAGGTAATCCACATACTTCAGAGCCGGCGGAACAAGCCGGGCGAACCGGTCGCTTTCCTCGCTCACCACATCCAGACTGGTCAGGATGCCTGCCGCCTGGACCTGTTTAAGTAAACCAGCCGCCACGGTCCCGTATTCGGGATCGGCCTGATCCATGGTGTCCAAAAGCAAAAGATAACCCAGATGAAAAATCCGGCAACTTAAGCGACTGATGTCCACATGCCGGGGGCTGAACAGGGCGTTGGCACCACGATTATGAAAAAAAACACGATCCCCCGTGGTTTCATCATTCATCACATCCGTAAAGGAGGTCGGCACCAGGTCTGTCACCTGCAGTCCCTTGATATCGACTCCGAGTTCCGAAAACACCCGCCGCAGGTACTCCCCATCGGCATCGTTACCAACCACACCCAAGCCTGCCAGAGGGAAGGTCGCTTGCAGCCGGGCCAGATCATTGAGCACATTAGCGGGAGCACCACCGGGACTGAAAGTCTGATCCTTGATGTTGACCAGCATGCCACGGGAAGGCAGGCCATCCACCCGCTTCACTCGATCGACAATCCAATTTCCCGCCGCCGTAATTCCATTACGTTTATTCATTGAGCTCCAATCGCCTTATAGTCTTTTATCCTTCCCGGCATATTGGCGAAAATGGCAGTCAACTTCAATCTGATTGACACACGATTCCTCAATGTGAGATGAAGCACGCGAATAATTTTAACAGGAGCACTTTCCATGAAACTGCAAAAAGGTTCGAAACTGGTGATGATCGGGGATTCCATTACGGATGCCGGCCGCAATCGTCCCATCGCCGAAGGCTTGTTTGATCCCCTCGGCCGCGGCTATTCCTGCCTCGTCAACGCCCTGCTGGGCGCCTCGTATCCCGAGCTCGGAATCCGCGTTGTGAACATGGGAAACAGCGGGAATAACGTGCGGGATCTCAAAGCTCGCTGGCAGACTGATGTATTCGACCTCAAACCCGACTGGGTTTCCATCATGATCGGCATCAACGACGTCTGGCGCCAATACGACTCCCCGCTCCAGCCGGAGTGTCATGTACCGATCAAGGAATACGAAGTGACGCTCCGCGAATTGGTTGCCTCCACCCTGCCCCGGGTGAAGGGACTGATCCTGGTAACGCCGTATTACATCGAATCCAACCATCGGGATGCGATGCGGGTCACGATGGATAAGTATGGAGCCGTCGTCAAAAAGATCGCCAGGGAAAACCGCACGGTATTGGTGGACACCCAGACCGCCTTCGACAAAGCGTTGAAAATCCACTACCCAGGCACCCTGGCCTGGGATCGCGTGCATCCTAATCAGGTGGGCCATATGATCCTGGCCAAGGCGTTTGTCGACGCACTCGACTTCAAGTGGTAACCCTCAGAGATTAGAGCAAGGCGACGCGCAGGACTCTCTCATGATTAATTCCGGCGCCATGACAATCTTCTTAAGAATTCCGGCGCCATGAGCCCCGGCGGTAACCGCGCGGAACGCGCTTTCCACCATGGCCTCCATGGGCTGGCGGATCGTGGTCAGCGCCGGGATCATCATCCGGGCCATCGGGATATCATCCATACCCGCCAGCGACATCTCCTGCGGCACTCGCACCCCGCATTCATGCAGCGCCCTCAACACAGATTGAGCCAGGACATCATCGGCAACGATCAGCGCCGTGGGCCGGCGCAGTGGATCCTGGCAGAGTGTTTTCACCGCGGCCATCAGCGGACCATCCGGACTCCGCACCACCTCGATAAATTCAATGGGCATCCGGCGGTCCTGCTGCAAGAGTTCCCGCACAATGGCCGCACGCCGCCGGTTGGACGGCGAATCATCACCCACAAAGCCGAACCGTTGATGTCCCAGCCCAACCAGCATCAGGACGAGGGACTCCAACCCGGCCCGCTGGTCAAAGGCCACCTGCTGAACTCCCACCGCCACCTCACCGGTGCAGATCTGCACCACAGGCCGCCCTTCCGCAAGAAATAGATCGACCGCACCGGGTTTAAAATCACTGCCGCACAGGATCAGTCCATCCGGCCGGAATTGGCGCAGCAATATAAGTCCATCGCCCTCCCCCTGCGCAGCATCCCAACCGGACAACAACAAGGCATAGCCATCACGCAACGCCAACCGCTGCATCGTCCCGATCATGTGTCCAAAAAAGGGATCATCGAAATTCTTAACCACCACACCCAGCGTCCTGGTGGGGCCCCCTTTTAATGTCAAGGCCGCCGCACTCGGCCGGTAATGACACTCCGCCGCCACCTGCCGGATCTTCTCCGCCGTCGCCGGCGAGACTCCAATCTTGTCAGAAGTCCCCGTAAGTACCCGGGATACCAAGGCCTGTGAAACACCAAGGCGTCTGGCGATATCCTTCTGGGTAATGGCACTTTTCATGTATTCAATTTCACATTTTGTAAAAAATCGGTCAACCTCATTCGCATGAGATAACAGTGTTTAAAAATCTGGCATCGGGACTGAGCGGCCTGTTATTCTCCTGCCATGAAACGTTTTGAACACTCTGACTGGCCGGTGCTTCTGGAAGCCCTGCATCGTCCCTACCAGAACACTTATTATGCCATGTATTCCAGTGCCTTTGGCGGCATCGTGACGGATCCCCGCCTCATGTTGCTCCCCATAGACGACCACATGGTCCATCGCGGCGACGGAGTATTTGAGGCCCTCAAGGCTGTTAACGGGAATGTCTACAACCTGGCCGCCCATCTGGATCGGTTGGTCAACTCAGCACGTGGCATTGCATTAGATCTGCCTGTCAGTTTGGCCGATTTGACGGACATCCTCCTTGAAACCGCCCGGGTAGCCGGCCACCCCACCTGTATGATCCGGATATATGTCTCACGTGGTCCGGGCGGCTTCGGGGTCAACCCCTATGAATGCCCGGCCCCCCAACTCTATGTGGTGATCACCGCGTTGGGGAACCCCTTCATGACACTGCATCCTGAAGGGGCCAGGCTCTGCACAAGCGCTATTCCCGCCAAGTCGGCCGAAATGGCCCAAATTAAAAACTGCAACTATGCGCCCAACGTGCTGATGAAAAAAGAGGCGGTGGACCGGAAATTCGATTTCTCGATGGGGTTTGATGAGCGCGGCTTTCTCACCGAAGGCGCCACCGAGAACATGGGCATTGTCTCACAAGACAACCGCCTGCTGTTCCCGAATCTCGACCGCATTCTCACGGGTACCACTATGCTCCGAACGATGGCACTTTCCCAGGAACTGGTGCGGGAAGGGCTTTTAACTTATTCCGGCCTGGCGGATATCACTGTCCGGGATATTCTGGCCGCCCGCGAATTGATCATCGCCGGTACCACCCTTAATGTGGTGGCCGGGGTGGAGTTCGATGGGCATCCGATCGGGACCGGAAAGCCCGGCCCTGTATATCAGCGTCTTGCCGCACTGCTGGACAAGGACATGCGAGAAAACCACGCCGTTCAAACTCCAATCTAAACTCCAATGAGACGGCCGTCGCGACGTTTGCCTGGCTGAATGCAGGCTGGAGAGGACTGAACGTCACCCGGGCCAACCATATTCTGAATACTCAGATAACAACGCTGGATTATTCACGCCGGATTGCGCAACACTCCCACGTTTCAGCGCCGCTCATCGCCTCCATTGTCGAAACGGTCAACGCCATGTCACCCGCCGCCGTGGATGTCGATTATGAAAAATAGATGGACATCCCCACCTGGTCAAATCCGGCGGATAACGGGGCTTTGGCAAAACACTGAGCTAAACCCCTCCTGAAGATCGCCGCTTCCGCCCGGTGGGATAGCGCGTGGCACCGGAAGTTTTTTTCGCGGCCGGCAACTCTTCCTTCAAGCCTGCGGCGGATCGCAGCTCCTTGATCTGATCACGCAGCATGGCCGCCCGTTCAAACTCCAGGGTTTCCGCCGCCTCAAGCATCTCCGCTTCCATTTCACGCAAGGTGGCATGGATATCGAAGTCCACCCCGCTCTCCCTGGCCACCAGCGCCTCAATCTCTTTGCCCTGATATTCAATGACCAGGCTCTCTTGAATGCTCCGCTGGATACTGGTCGGAGTAATATTATTGGCGCGGTTATATTCGAGCTGAGCCGCCCGCCGTTTTTCCGTGACCTCCATCATACGTTTCATGGACCCGGTGATCTGGTCGGCATACAGAATGACCTTCCCGTCAAGGTGCCGGGCCGCCCGGCCTGCCGTTTGAATCAGCGAAGTCTCAGAGCGGAGGAAGCCCTCTTTATCGGCATCCAAAACGGCCACCAGCGAGACTTCAGGCAGATCCAACCCTTCCCGGAGCAGATTGACCCCGATCAGGCAGTCAAAGTCACCTTTACGCAGGCTGCGCAATATTTCAACCCGCTCAATGGTCACAATATCCGAATGCAAATAGCGAACCTTGAGCCCTACCCCCTTGAGGTATTCCGCCAGGTCTTCCGACGTTCGCTTGGTCAGGGTGGTCACCAGGACCCGTTCCCCTCTGGCCGCATGAGCCCGGATTTCCTCCATGACGTCATCGATCTGGTTCGCCAATGGACGCAGGATCACAGGGGGATCAACAAGCCCGGTCGGCCGGATCAATTGCATGACCGCAGGGGGTGAAATCTCACGCTCATAAGGCCCCGGCGTAGCCGACGTGAAAATGAGGGGGCCCGTGGACGCCATGAATTCCTCAAAGTTCATGGGCCGGTTATCCTTGGCCGACGGCAGTCTGAAACCATGCTCGACCAATACTGATTTCCGGGCTTGATCCCCGTTGAACATGCCGCGGATCTGCGGGACGGTCACATGCGACTCATCCAGTATTGTCAGGAAGTCCCCCTGGAAATAGCTAAGCAGGGTGGCCGGCTTTTCACCGGGCTGCCGCCCGCTCAAATGCCGGGAATAATTTTCAATGCCGGAACAGAAGCCGATTTCCTTGAGCATCTCCATGTCATACATGGTCCGCATCTTGATGCGCTGTGCCTCCAGCAATTTACCATGCGCTTCAAACCACCGTATCCGCTCCTCCATCTCCGCCACAATCGCGGCGATGGACCCTTCAATTTTATCATAAGGCATCACAAAATGCGTGGCAGGCGAGATCAATACATGGTCCAGTCCACTCTGTACGTGCCCGCTCACCACATCAAACGACTGGGCGCGCTCGAGTTGATCCCCGAAGAAATCCAGCCGGACACCTTTCGTGGAATAGGAGGGGAACACATCCACGGTATCGCCCCGGACCCGGAACGTCCCCGGCTCGGGCGCGTAATCATTTCGCGTGTACTGAATGTCCACCAACCGCTTGAGCAGTTCATCCCGGTCAACCGTATCCCCCACCCGGGCCTCCACCACCATCTGCCGGTAATCATCCGGCGAGCCGAGCCCGTAGATACAGGAGACGGAAGACACAATAATCACATCCTCGCGGGACAGCATGGAATTGGTGGCCGACAACCGCAGCCGTTCGATCTCCTTATTGATTGAGGCGTCCTTTTCAATAAAGGTGTCGGTCTGCGGGATATAGGCTTCCGGCTGGTAATAATCGTAATAGCTGACGAAATACTCGACCGCATTGTCAGGGAAGAAGGCCTTCAACTCGGAATAAAGCTGGGCCGCCAAAGTTTTGTTATGGGAGATCACCAAAGCCGGCCTCCCGTAGCGGGCAATCACATTGGCCAGGGTGAAGGTCTTCCCGGACCCTGTCACGCCTTCCAAGATCTGGCACCGGCTTCCTGAAGCCAGCCCCCGCTCCAACGCCGCAATGGCATCAGGCTGATCGCCCGTGGGCTTATACGGCGCCTGAAGTTTGAAGGTTGATCCCATAAACTTATCCGCCAAGTCTTAATCGTAATCGTAATCTTAATCGTAATCCTTTTTCTTCAGCCCAATGCCAAGCAGGCTGGAGGAGATTACGATTAAGATTACGATTATGATGATTAAAGTGTGTTCTCACAACGCCAGCATTCGTTCCAGACAGAGACGAGCATCGGGGATCAGATTGGCGGGAACACGGACCGCATTGCGATCCGGCCATTCCTTCAGGACGCGCGACAGATTCTGCTCATTGGTCTTGGCCATGTTCGGGCAAAAAGAACCCTTCAACATCCGGATCGTAAGCCGCCCCTTGTGCTCCTCCGCCAAACGCTTGACCAATTGCGACTCCGTCCCGATCACAATCGTGGAGCCGTCCGGCGCCGCCTGCACATACTTGATGATCTGGGCGGTTGAGCCATGCGCATCCACCATGCGGACAATCTCCTTCGGCGCTTCAGGATGCACAATAATTTTTGCGTCAGGAAGATTTGCCCGCATCAGTTGCACATCGGCCACAGTAAAGTTCACATGGATGGGACAGAACCCACCCCAGACCAACACCTTGACGTTGCGCAGCGCCTCGGCAGTAAGCCCGCCATTCGGCTTCTGATATTCATAGATGGCCGTTTCCTCGTCAGGAATCCCCAAATCATGGGCGCTGTTCAAGCCGAGATGAATATCAGGCAGGAAAAAGATTTTCTTCCCCTGATTCAAGGCCCACTGGAATACTTGGGCGGCATTGCTGGAAGTACAGGCGCTGCCCCCGGCCTGACCACAGAAGGCCTTGATGCGGGCGGTGCTATTCACATACACCACCGGCAGCCAGGCATCCCCCTGCTGCTTGAGAAAGGACCACGCCTTTTCCACCTGCCCTTCGTCCGCCATGGCGGCCATCGGACATCCCGCCGCCGGCTCAGGCATATAGACCCGCTGGGCCGGGGTGGTCAGGATATCGGCCGACTCCGCCATAAAATGCACGCCACAAAACACTATACGTTCCGCCTGACTGGCGGCCGCTTTGCGGGCCAATTCAAGCGAATCCCCAATGACATCCACATGAGCAAGCACGGAAGGACTCTGATAGTGATGCCCTAAAATCATCAGGCGCGCACCCCATTCCCGACGAATGGCTTCAATTTCATCGCTGTTGGTTGTCATGGTTTTTCTCCTCGAGAACGGAATACTACCAAGAAAAGCAGATAGAGGGTTGCAAAAAAATGAAAGAATGCATATAGTCACGCCCCGATTGACCAAGACGCACCTGTAGCTCAATTGGACAGAGCATCTGACTACGAATCAGAAGGTTGCAGGTTCGATTCCTGCCAGGTGCGCCACTTAAACCCCAGTAAACTCTGGGAATTGAGCAATGTTTTCAAAGTTTATCCAAAATACCTGCAAATCCCCATAAGTACTCAAAAAGGGGCAAAAAGACCGACCTTACCGACTTCGTGGGATCGGATGACGTCGCCATTGGCCGGGCTGCGGCGGGCCATCTCCTCACCCTGAGGCACCGCCAGCCAGTAGAACAACTCAGGCGCACAATTCACGCGACCGGCGAAGAACAGGTGTTGGGCGACGAATTGCTCCGCCACGTTGCCCTTGTTGATGAAATCCATGGCCCTGATCGCGTCGGGGGCAATATACTTGGTGCCACAGAGAAAATTCAGAAGCCCGACATCCAGAAAATAGAGTTTGAAGAACTTGGGATTAATCATGGCATTCAACGGCATTCCGGACGCATCGGAATGCGTCACTCGATAAAGGATACCGGCCTTGACCAGGAGGTCAATCGCCTCCCTAACCTGCCGGGCCGGGC
This sequence comes from bacterium, assembly GCA_037141135.1. Taxonomy (GTDB): domain Bacteria; phylum Verrucomicrobiota; class Kiritimatiellia; order CAIKKV01; family CAITUY01; genus JAABPW01. Next base: position 11,868 of record JBAXDB010000081.1, read on the forward strand.
GGTGGTGGTCGATAGTGGAGTACTTGACCTTGTCGCCGGCATTCATTTGACGTTCAGACTTCCTTTCGTCAACCGGCACGGTCCCGGTTTTGACCAAGGATTCAGCCCTGGCTTTCTCGACAACCAGAGGGCATACGGCAGCATGACGGGCGGCCTTTGACAAATATGATGCTGAACTCCAATGCTACGGGCAGAAGATGATATCAAGAGAGTAATCCCTACAGGGAGGCCGGTTATTCCCTGTCGAAATCTCATGAAATAGCGATCTGAAAAGAGGCATGCACGACTTTCAGCATATTATTACTTTTTATTAAGTAATACGCTTAAAATGACTATTGACTGAAGCAACTTTTTAGCGCATTATACAAGCAAACACATTAATAGGCCGAAACGATATGAAACAGTTTATTGGAAGAAAAGTGGAAATAGCACAACTTCAGACCTCCTGACATAGGGGCATGACATTCTGTCCGCTTTTTCACCGTTTTCC
>JBAXDB010000082.1:0-12199 GCA_037141135.1 bacterium
ATCGCGAATCTCGATCGTCGCCCTTACCCGGACATACCCCCTGCCCTTGTCGTAACCGGAGACATCCATCAAGCCGCCTTGCAGAAAATCCGGATACACCTCAAAGGGCCGCTTCTGCAGAATGGCCACCTGGGCCTCCAGCAGTTCATTGAAGTTATGGGTCAGAATACGCGTGGACAACCCCACGGCGATCCCCTCCGCCCCCAATAACAGCAATAACGGAATCCGGGCCGGCAACGTCACAGGCTCTTCTTTTCGCCCGTCATAAGAGGGGATGTAGTCGGTTAAATCGGAATCGAAAATCTCATCCCGGGCCAACGGCGTCAGGCGGCACTCAATATAGCGGGAGGCGGCCGCCGGATCGCCCGTGAACAAATTGCCGAAATTCCCCTGCCCCTCAATTAAATACTGCTTGTTGGTCAGCGTCACCAGGGCATCGGCAATCGAGGCATCTCCATGGGGATGAAACTGCATGGCATACCCGACAATGTTGGCAACCTTGATGAACTTCCCGTCATCGTTTTCTATCAACGAATGCAGGATGCGGCGCTGAACCGGCTTCAACCCGTCCTCAATGTCGGGAATGGCCCGATCCCGGATGACATAGGAGGCGTAGTTCAGGAAGTTCTCATTCACCAACCGCTTGAGGGGCCCGTCCTCCACCGCCGCAATGTCCCGGATGACGGTGCGCCCCCTGGTCTCACCAGACGCCCCGGAAGGGACCAGCGCCACCAGCTCCTCATCACCAAACAATTCCGGTTGATCACTCACGGGGTCGCCTCCACCACCAGGTTGTCAATGATGTACTGCCGGCGCTCAGGGGTATTCCTCCCCATATAGAAACTCAGGATCGCGGGAATGCTATGCCGGTTCTCCACCAGGATCGGCGTCAGCCGCATCTCCGGCCCGATGAACTGTTTGAACTCACCTGGCGAGATCTCGCCCAGGCCCTTGAACCTGGTCACCTCCGCTCCCCGCCCGATCTCCTTCACCATCGCATCGCGTTCCTGCTCGGAATAGCAGTACACTGTTCGTTTGGCATTACGCACCCGGAACAGGGGCGTCTCCAGAATGTAGACATGGCCCCCATGCACAATCGGCTCAAAAAACCGCAGGAAAAAAGTTAACAGCAGGTTGCGGATATGGAGTCCGTCCACATCGGCATCCGTCGCCAGAATCACTTTGTTGTAGCGGATCCGCTCCGCCGATTCCTCCACATCCAGACTGCGCATGAGATTATAGAGCTCCTCATTCTTATACATCACGTCCCGATTCAACTCGCAGGTGTTGAGCGGCTTGCCACGCAACGTGAACACCGCCTGATTGGACACATCGCGACAGCTCGTAATCGAACCCGCGGCAGACTGCCCCTCGGTGATGAACAGCATCGTTCCTTCACCCGCCCCGTCACTCTTGTCGAAATGCATCTTGCAGTCCTTCAACTGGGGAACGCGGATGGAGGTGGCCCGGGACCGCTCGCGCGCCATTTTCTTGATGGACTGCAATTCCTTGCGTAATTTGACGGTCTCCTCAATCTTCAGGATCGCTTTTTCGGCGGCCTTGGGATCGCGGTGCAGCAGATCCACCACCGCTTCCCGCACCTGCTGTACCAGTTCGCTCCGGATTTCCGTATTGCCCAGTTTATTCTTCGTCTGCGACTCGAATACCGGATCCTTCAACCGGATGGCCATGGCCCCGGCCATGCCCTCTCGCACATCGTCACCCTCAAATTTACCCTTGGAATATTCGTTGAAAGCCTTGACGAGCCCTTCGCGAAAGGCGCTCAAATGCGTGCCCCCATCACTGGTGTATTGCCCGTTTACAAAGGAGAGGAAGACTTCCTCAAACCGGTTGGTATGCGTAAAGACCAACTCCAAAGTCTTGGCCCGGTAATGCAGAACGGGATAAAGCGCCTCGTCACCCACTTCATCCTCCACCAGATCCTTGAGACCGTCCTTGGAGATGAAAACCGCACCGTTCAATTCGATTTTCAAGCTGGCATTCAGGAAGGTATAGAGCTGAACCCGCCGTTTCAGATGCTCCGGAAGGAAGGCCACCTTCCCGAAAATATCCGGATCCGGCTCGAAAACCACCAGCGTCCCGTCCGGCTCATCGGTCTTGCCTTTGGATTCATTGATCAGCTTCCCGCGCTTGAACTCGGCGGAGGAAAACTCCCCGCCCCGGTGACTGCAGACCCGGAAGGCCACAGAGAGGGCATTGACCGCCTTGGTCCCCACGCCGTTCAACCCCACGCTGAACTGAAAGACATCGTCATTATACTTGGCGCCGGTGTTGATGCGCGACACACATTCCACCACCTTGCCAAGCGGGATGCCACGCCCGTAATCCCGGACGGTCACCTGCGTCCCCTCCACGGCCACCACCACACGGGCCCCAAAGCCCATGATGAACTCATCAATCGCGTTATCCATCACTTCCTTGACGAGCACATAGATGCCGTCATCGTAATGGGAGCCATCCCCCACACGGCCGATATACATCCCGGTCCGCTTGCGGATATGCTCAAGCGAGGAGAGCGTCTTTATCTTGCTCTCATCATAATTATGTTTTTTTGCAGTACTCAACATCAGAATTTTGGCTTTTTGCGGTGTTCGGCGAGAAGGGTCTGCAACACCGCAAAACGACGGGCATCGATGCTGCCGGCGGCGAGGGCGGTACGGAAGGCGCAATCGGGCTCACGGTCATGCTGGCAGTCACGAAACCGGCACTGGCCTTGCAACGGGCGTAATTCACGGAAGCCATCCTCAATCTGCTCGCGCGATAAATGCGCGAGGCCAAAGGCTTGCAGGCCGGGGCTGTCAATCAGCGCCCCTCCACCGGGCAGGTCATACCAGCGGGCATGGGTGGTGGTATGTTTGCCACTATTGAGTGCTTCCGAAACAATCCCTGTCTTGGCACAAGCCTCTGGGACCAGGGCATTGATCATGGTCGTCTTGCCCATACCGGATTGGCCGACCAGCAATGAGACATGCCCGGACAAATGCCGGCGTAGTTCGTCCAGATTTCCTTCTTGAGCGCTCAACTCGAGCACAGGATGCCCCAACTTTGCAAAGGGGGCCAGTAAATCACGGCCGCGTTGCAGTTGAGCCTTCAGATCACACTTGTTAAGCACGATCAACCCGGCAATGTCCTGGGTTTCAACCGCACAGAGGCAGCGCATGAGCAATTCGTCGCTGAAGCCCGGTTCCGTCGCCACCACGATCACCACCTGCGTAACATTGGCGGCAATCAATTTCTCTTTAAAGGCATCCGCACGATATAAAAGACTGCGCCGCGTACACAGGACATTGATGACTCCCTGCATATCATTTGAGGCCTCTACTTCTACCTCGTCACCACAGGCATAAAGACTCTTTTTGCCACGCGGGGAACACATCAGGATGCTGCCGGCGGCAGCCAGCCGGACTTCATACTGGCGCCCATAGGCCGCCACAATGCGCCCTTTGAGCACGGCAATGTTTTTAGAAATCATGTGGGCAAGTTATAGGATATTGACCCATTCAACGCGAGAGCAAAGACGGCCAGCGAGGCCACCGGCCTGCCCTAAACAACGTCGAAGGGCCCCGGCGGGCTAAGGAAGAAACTTGCCGCGCTTCAGCTTTTCAGGGAGGTAGGTATCCAGCACGTAGTTCAAACCATGCTTGGCGAAGGCCTGCTGCTCAACACGAACCCCCATCTTCAGCATCTGATTGAGCGTGTCCTGCCATTCTTTATGATGGCGGATGAAGGGGTCGTTCTTCAGGGCGTCCTTCGCCCGCTTGATATCCACCTCTTCCAGCGGATGGGTGGCATCCTGCAACCCGAAATCAAGAATGTCCTGCGGGGTCACCCCTAAATAATGGGCCTGCGGAACACAGAAGAATTTATTGATATGCGCTGCCTGTCCGGAGCCTACCTTCAACGTCCTGTAAATGTTGCAATACCCGTAGGGATCCCCATCGGTAAACACGAGAACCGGCAACTTCCGGTCGTCAGCCAGGCGCCGGATAAACCGCCGGCAGGCCCGGGTGGGCACCCCACTCATGGAAATGAGCACACACTTGGCTTTTTCATAATAGCGATGATGCACTAGACGCTGAAAAAGCGAGGATGTTTCAATCACCAGGATGAATTTGGCGTCGGATTCAAACTTTAAATGTTCTACCCGCGAAGGGATACTCCAGGCACCCGTCCCCAGCTTGGCGCAATTGATCTTCACTACTTCGCCGGTAGAAGGATTTTGATCAATCACGATCAATGGGCCTGTTACATCCCCGCCACGTTCTTCCGGAATGTACCCGATTTGCTCGCGGTTGACCCCGAGCATGGCCTCCATATCATCCAGCAGCGTATCGCTCTCGGGCTGTTCTTCAAACCTGCATTCACCCCAGCTCTTGCTGTTGTAGTAGATTTCACGTTTTCCGGCGATATCGTTCTTGTCAAGCAGGTCTTTCTTGGTCGTGGCCAGCAACCGCATGGTTTGCGCAAAGGCCTTGACAGTATTGTAGCTGAGTGTTCGGGTTGCCGTTTTCCCACGGATTTCGAAGTAGCCGGTCTTGGGATCATACTTGACGTTCGTCAACGCCCGGATGGGAAACTTCATCGAGGGCTTCTTCATCTTCTTGGTGATGTCATTATAGACATCCCGGCCAACGGAAAGAATTTTATCCGATACTCCCTGCCGGGAAATCATCAACGCCGCCTCACCAGTACCCGCCGATTTCCTGATAATCTTCTTTGCCATAATTGCCTCGTTAGGTTTCCAAATGTGATCGTTCCAACATGGTCTGCAGATTCTTCACCACACGAGCCTCTTCCTTATCGGGCAGATCGAGGATGTCTTTCAACCCAAGCGCCAGATGGGGGATGTATTTCACGATATAGGACCGCTTGCGCTCCGCTTCATGTTCCCGGTTGCGCCGGCTAAGATGAACCGATAGGCGCCGCCCACATTCCTGTACGCAAAACGTGATCTCGCGGATGATCTCGGGGTAATGCGCGATAGCCTCTTTACTCTCACTCGTAAATGGCACCCACACGCTGGCAATGTGAACCATGATCACTGCCGGACCGATTGGCAATGACCCGCGCGGTTGGGCCAACCCGTAATTCTTCCAGTTCACCCCGGTAATCGCCTTGGTAATGGCGCATGCCCCGCCCATGTAAAGCAGGGGGACACGATTGGCAAACCGCAGCAAACGCACGGGATCCTCCGCACTGAGGCCTTCATTCTCTCCGGCTTTGGCAAAGGCCATGCCAACTTCAACTTGAAAAGGATTCCCGCGATAAACCGTGGGATCACGGGTGACGGCAGTTGAAAATTCCGCCTGAATTTCCTTGGCCAGCCCCCCCATGATCAATTCCTCACCAATCGGCGACAGACAATCGGTTGGAGGTCTCATCAGCTTGGTGTCATTTACCGCCTTGTATAACGTCTCTATTTCCCGGTTCGCGATGCGCCGCGGATTGGCCTTGGGATCCAACCCTGCCCGCGTGCAGATATCCAGCGCCGTCGCACTGCTCACCCGCGAAAAATCCTCGGACAAGGAGCCCCGCAGGGTCCGTGACTCGGTGTCGCGCAACATCTGCATCAACATGCCTAATTCAACCCCGTGGGGGTGTGGTTTGATCTCAACCGGCGGGGTCGGCAACTTGTGCGCAAGCCGCATCCATGAAATCCACTGCCCCTCCACCAATGGTGTGGTCACATTTTCCCCCGCCTCAATATCCTTGTTCAACAGGTTGATGCGGTAATGCAGTTGCAGATGGGGATTTGAGATCAGACATTGCCGCAGGAACTCATCAACCGAAAGTTTGCCCCGGATATATTGCGCCTCCATCTCAATCAGCACGGACGTCCCATGAGTCTGGGTTTCCACCGTCCCCGGCGCACCATCGGCGCCGACACGCGGAAAGGCTGGCAGCCATTCCATTTCCACATCCTTGAGAATCGTCGGGGTATTCTTGCGGGTATCAATCTGGACTTCTATGTGATGCGCCTGTTTGGCCCGCGGGAGTTTGGACAGAATCCGGGTGGCCGTTCCGGTCGTCAACTGCCCATACATGCCAGCCGCACTGATGCCAATGCCCTGCTGGCCACGGGACATCCGCAAACGGTGGAACTTGGAGCCATACAAGAGTTTCGCAAAAATCCGGGGCACCTGCTGCCGCATGACCCCCGGCCCATTGTCCGTCACCTCCATCCGGAACCGTTTTTCTCCGGACTGGGTGATTTCGACGCTGATTTCGGGGAGGATCCCCGCTTCCTCACACGCATCCAAAGAGTTGTCCACGGCCTCCTTGACAGCGGTCAGCAAGGCTTTGCGCGGACTGTCAAACCCGAGCAGATGCCGGTTCTTCAGAAAGAATTCCGACACCGAAATCTCGCGCTGTTGACGCGACATGGTTTCAGCGGTGGCGGTAGTCGCAGGGGTTCGTGCCATAGGGGTTCCTCCAAAACACAATTAGCTTTTTCCGAGTTCACGACTCCGCCGGGCGGCAGCCTGAATCGTGTGCTTGAGAATATCAGACATCACCGTGGTCTCCAAAACCTCACGCCCCGCCGCGGTGGTTCCTTTAGCCGAGGTCACTGCCGCTGCGAGGTCTGAGGGGTTCATGCCTTTCTGCAACAGCAACTGCGCCGTACCGGCCATAGTTTGAGCCGCCAGAATCAAGGCCTGCTCCCGAGGCATGCCCTCCTTGACCGCGCCCTCCACGAAGCCATCGAGCAAATAGGCAAAGAAGGCCGGCCCCGATCCGCTCAGCGCGGTGACAGCATCAAAAAGTGACTCGGGCATTTCATACGCCCGACCGCAGCATCCCAACAAGTCCGCCACCAGCAAGCCATCGGCGGCAGTCGCACGATTCCCCCGTGCAAACACATTCATGCCGGCCCCGACAAGACAGGCAATGTTCGGCATGACACGCACCACCCGTCCTGCAGGCAACAGGGATTCCAGGTACACTGTGGATTTGCCGGCCGCGATGGACACCATCAAATGTGCCTGGGTGATGGAAGGCGCCAGATCCCGTAACACCTCGCCGAGCTGCTGCGGCTTCACCGCCAGCACACAGACCGGCGCAAGGGCCACCACCTCGGCATTTGAATACGTAATCCTGACCCCATACTCACTGCTCAACGTCGTCAACCGCTCCCCGCTGATGTCCGATACAACAATCTCGCCCGGACCGGCAAACCGGTTCGCAATCAACCCCGAAATCATGGCCTCCGCCATTTTCCCCGCACCGATAAATCCGATTTTCGACATAACGCACCCCGTTCGGCAGCATCTTGCTTATCGATCCAAATAATGCCATCCCTTGTAAATGCACTCCACCGCAAAGTAATAAGGCTTCAAAATCAGGCGCCGGCCTGGAAATTTTATAAACGACGCCACCACCAGCAGGGTAGTATACACCACCAGACCAAGCAAAATGGTGGTCCCGGCCATACCGCGTATCCCGTGAGAATGCGCGCGTTGTGCCCCGTTCGACTCGGATTCCTCCCAATCCGCAGGAAGCTTATCGTTGAGTTTCCCCTGCTCATAAGCCGTCAACACTTCCAGCACCCCGTTCAGATTCCGCTCGGAGGCAATATGTCCATGCGTACGATGGACCGTCGCCACCACTTCAGGCACCGCATTGGCCGGGCACGCGGTGTAACAGGGCGGGTCCAACTCCATCATGCTGATGTCGTTATGCCCGTCCCCCACCACCAGAATCTGGGGATTGGCGATGCCCAGATGACGGGCAAGTTCCATCACTGCCAGCCCTTTGGTAAACGGGATCACGCGCACGCTCAGCTCACAAGCCGATTGAAATATCTGAAGATGCTTGTGAGGCCGGACTTGAGCCCGTAGAATTTCAGAGCCGAAGGCGGCGGCGCTTTCATCATCAAACCGAAAACACAAACGCTGTCCGTTAGCCGTCAGCACCCTGGCAAAGGGATTATGCGCCATCACGGCGTTCCTGATTTTCGGCAAGGCCCGCCGTACAGTTCGCTCATCCCTCCACTGCAACCAGAGAATTCTCAGATTCCAAAACCAATGGGGAAGATAGCCCCACTTTTTACATTCAAAGATATACGCATGATTGACGATCACATAGTCCGGCGCAATGCCAAATACATGCATGGAATTGAAAATGTTTTTGTAGCCCCCCAGGCTGCGCCCCGTACAAACCACCCAGAGCATCCCATTGGTCTTGCGGAGTTCGTCCATTCTAGCCTTGAACGCGCGGTACTGGTCGAACTCCGGACGATTTCCCATCAGGGTCCCATCAGCATCGGTGACCAACAGCCGGATCCGCCGGAGAATGTTTTCAGAAGAGCTCATAGTATACAGAAACAGGGCCGACCTGCTCTGCAGCAGGCCGGCCCCCCTAAACTCAAAACACCACTAGCCTTAATCGGCTCATTTCTTAGTCGCAGCAGACTCCTTAATCAGATTCAAGGCGATCACTTCACGCTGGATCTGATTGGTGCCTTCATAGATCTGCGTAATTTTCGCATCACGCATCATCTTCTCGACGGGATATTCCTTCATATAGCCGTAGCCGCCCAGAATCTGCACGGCATCAGTCGTCACTTTCATCGCGGTATCGGAGGCAAACAGTTTGCACATGGCCGACACCTTGCTGATGTCCTTGGCCCCACTATCAATGTACCGGGCCGCGGCATAAATGAGAGCGCGAGACGCCTCCACTTGCGTGGCCATATCCGCCAGCATGAACTGAACGCCCTGGAAGGAACCAATCGGCTTGCCGAACTGACGACGCTGCCGGCTGTAGGCCACCGCCTCATCCAACGCACCGGCGGCAATGCCAAGCGCTTGGGCAGCCACTCCGGGGCGGGAACTATCCAATGTCTTCATCGCAACAATGAAGCCCATGCCTTCTTTACTAAGCAGATTCGCCTTGGGAATTCTGCAATCCTGAAAAACCAGCTCACGGGTCGCGGAAGCGCGGATCCCCATCTTGTTCTCCTTCTTGCCGAAGGTGAAACCGGGCGTGCCTTTCTCCACAATGAAGGCCGAGGCACCACGCGCGCCCTTGGCCTTGTTGGTCATCGCCACAACCGTATAGATTTCAGCCTCGCCCCCGTTGGTGATCCACTGCTTGGTGCCATTCAACACATAGTGATCGCCATCCAGGACCGCGGTGGTGGTGATGCCACTGGCATCTGAGCCGGCATTGGCTTCCGTCAGTCCGAAGGCGGCCAGTGATTTGCCGGAAGCGATGCGGGGCAGGTATTTCTTTTTCTGCTCATCGTTTCCGAAAAGAATGATCGGGAACGTGCCCAGCGCGGTCGCGGCCAGTGCCAGCGCAATGCCGGAACAAACCTTGGAAAGCTCCTCAACGGTCACAGCAAGCTCCATGCAGCCCCCGCCCATTCCACCGTATTCTTCACCAATGTAGACACCACAAAGATCGGCGTCGGCAAATACCTTTACGATTTCATGAGGAAACTCGTTTATTTCATCATAATGCTCACGAATCGGCTTGACCTTATCCTGCGCAACTTGCCGACAAAGATCCCGAATCATCACCTGCATTTCAGTTAAACCATAATCCATGTTATTCACTCCCAATAAGTTACAGCAAATCACCACCGGCATTCGCTTGCCAAGACTTGCTGGACTATAGAAAACAGAAAGGGAAGGAGCAAGGAAATCCTTTACGCTAACGAAATGCCGGATTGCCAGTCAACGGACGCTATTGTAAAGTTTAGTGCAGCTTTACGGTAAGGATAGATATTATGGATGAAATATTAATACGACAAGCTTCTCGCCTTGAGGATGAATTTTTCGCCAAGCAGGACGCTGTTCTGATCGAACAGCGCAAAAAATTATTAGCCATGGAACGCACTCAAGCCGCGCTCACCGCTGTGTCAGGAATCCAAAATGAAGCTGTTTTGAAAAAATTGATGGAGTTGAATATTTATCCGGACCTTTTGGCCACATTGATTCTGGTTCCGCTAGTGGAGGTAGCTTGGGCCGACGGGGAAATTCAGGACAATGAGCGCAAGGCTATTCTGGCCGGGGCCTCTAAAATTGGAATGAAGCAAGGTTCCGTTGACTACACCATTCTCGAAGAGTGGCTAAAGCAAAGTCCGCCCAAATCGTTGCTAACCGCCTGGATCCATTACATCGAGGGACTTTGTGAGTCCCTCGCCCCCGTCGAACGTGAAAACCTCAAACAAAATCTTTTGGATCAAGCCCGCTCGGTGGCCGAGTCGGCTGGTGGATTTCTGGGACTTGTATCTCCTATCTCCAGCAAAGAAAAAGCCATTCTCGACCAGATGACAGCGGCCTTCGCAAAAGGAAAAGCCTGAGACGGAAAAGTTGTCGCCATGTTCATGGCATAATACCTCCGGGTCAGGCATTGTGGTAGACGCGGTTTCGTCCATTTTCCTTGGCTTTATATAGCGCCTGATCGGCGGCATCCAATACCTCCTGGGGGGTCTGAAAATGCTCGGAGGGACCTGCGGCTCCAATACTGACGGTGAGCCGGATAAAAGGAGCATCTGCTTTCCGCTGCGGCTGTTTCGGTTTTACCGCAGGCCGGGTTCCGCCCCGCAGAAAGAAATCTTTGCGACTGATGGCTTCACGAAGGTCGTCCAGATTGTTCATCGCCTCCTTGTACGAGTGGCGTTCGTACACAATGACGAATTCTTCACCACCGAAGCGATAGGCGGCGCCACTCAGGTTCTGACGTAGTTCGGAAGCGACATAGCGTAGAATCTGGTCCCCTGCGAGATGCCCGTAGGTGTCGTTGACATGCTTGAAATGATCAATGTCCACCACGGCAAGCAGGTAGTCCTTACCCAGACAACGCATGCGATGCTTAAGGGCACGGCGACCGGGTAGTTCCGTGAGTTCATCGATGTTCATCTGGCGCCAGGCGGTTTCCATGACGCCCAACAGCAGGGTGAAGCCACCAAGCGATCCAAACAGGATCAAGGCGGGCCGCTGATGCGGGAGAGGGAAAAGCGAGGAATTGAAGTTCAGCGCCAGGAATACGAACCCCAGCGCCATGCCGGTCAAGGCCCCCAGACAGGGACTCTCGCCGCGTTGCCGGAACAGCAGGAAGGGGAGCGATCCCATGAGCACCAGCAGGCTTAATCCGGGAATGCGCAACACGCCGGGGGCAGTTCGAAACGAAGGCGGACTCGACGACATCACGGCCTGCTGAAAGCCGTAACTCAGTGGAAGCAGGATCACCAATCCCACGAAGAACAGCACTATCATGGTGCGCGATAACCCATACGGGGTAAATAGCCCCCGCTCCTGAAGCCAGTGGAATACCGCGGCCAGCAACGGCAGGAAGAGACTGCCCAGCAGCAGGGCGGCCACTCCGCGCGCAGGTTCATATGCTTCGAAATACGACTGATCCACGGAGAAAAGCGCGGCAAAGACGGCCACTGCCAGAAAAAGCACCCTGGTCTGGTTAAAACAGACACCGGCAATCGCCGCAGCGAGCAAGAAAAAATCAGGCAGATAGACAAACCAGGCGCCATCCGGCCAGGACACCGAGGCCGGCCATACCGCCAGAATCAGCACAACGACCAACCCCATAACCGGGGGAATCACCAGGACAGGATGAAAAGGAGGAATGAAAGACTGAAGACTCAGTGGTTGTCCACTCCCCTTCGGTTCTTTGCGCCCTTGCTGGTTCATTCAGGTCCCCCACACACTTCGATTTCCCCCCTTTGACCCGCCCCATGGGTCGGGTCATGTTTTACTCCCGGCGTCACCATTCGATCAAGCCATTTGCTTCCTGCACCGTATCAAAGATCTCCCTGCTGAGGAACTCCGTTCTCATCCTGTAAGGGGTTGACTTTTGATGCGTGATGATTCGGCTTATGAGGACGACATTAAATATCGAAGATGATGTGCTCTTTGCGGTGAAACAGTTCTCACGGGAAAGGCATGAATCAGCCGGGCATCTGATCTCTGAACTCGTCCGAAAGGCATTGCTTCCCAAATCTAAAGGTCACGAAAGGAATGGGGTTCCGCTCTTCCCAGTCAAGTCCGGGGCCAAAGTTGTTTCAATGGATCTGGTCAACCGGCTGCGTGACGAGGCCCCGTGAAGATTTTTCTACTTGATGTAAACTTGCTTCCGGCTCGCCCCTGTTCTATCCGCTCAGTCCCGCCAGATAGCGGGCGGCATCCTTGTCCAGCCAGCGCTTGTCAATCTAAAG
>JBAXDB010000083.1:0-12065 GCA_037141135.1 bacterium
TAACTTACAATTGAAGTTATTTGCTCGTATACAATTTCAAGTGGGAGTATTTTATTTATCGTTTTAAAGCTGAATGAAAAGAAGTTTCGACGTTGATAACATATGACCCTGACACAGAACAGAACCAGAGCCTTTACCCTTATCGAGTTGCTTGTGGTCATCGCCATTATCGGCATGCTGGCCGCATTCCTGGCGCCGGCCCTGCAGACCGCCCGTGAAAGAGCCCGCCAGACAAATTGCAAGAACAACCTTCATCAAATCAGTGTAGGCCTGATTATGTACAAGGATGACTACAAAGACTTCCCAAACTGGCTATCCGATCTCTATCCAAAGTATATTTCAAGCAAAGAAGTCTATGTCTGTAAGTCGGATCGGACCCGCGGCACAGATATATTATCCTGCAAGCCTGTAGAACTTATTGACTCGATTACTTATGAATCTTCGAACGGCGCTCAGCAGGAAAAAGACATCTATAATGTACTGAGCGACAACAAAGGGAACAACGGTATTGATGCGTGCAGTTACATGTACGAATTCAACGGAGCTGTTTGCGGTTGGGGGTATGCTGGTTATGTGACCAACTCTCTTCCTCCAAATCCCACATGGAAGGACGTCAAGAAAGCCCAGCTTGTTAGTGGCGATGCCTCCGTAGCAAATAACTTTACCCCATACTCTGAAACCATTTTTCCTGTGATCCGGTGTTATCATCACTGGCAGGCGCGTATTGTCGACACGACGGATCCCCAGAATCCCAAGCAGGCACTGACCCTGAATGTGTCTTACGCGGGAAATATTTACGAAGGGCCGTTGCAGTGGGAGTATACGTTAATAAAATGAGGAGGCAGATCATATGATCCAGAAAACATCGCAAATCCTAAGCATTTTTTTGGTTGTGGCGGGCCTCTCGGGTTGCATGATCACGCATGAACCGGGGCCGGCCGCCGTTGCGAAAGCACCCGCGCCGCAATTGGCAAAAGCCGAGGGCTTATTCCAGAAAGGCGACTACACCGGCGCCATGCTGGAGTGTGTGGATCTGGCCCAGAAGAACCCGGATCTGGCCGGACTGGAGTCGCTGCAACAGCGGGTCATGGCCGAACTTGAGGCACAACGGGCCGCCCGCGCCGCCGCCCGTGCTGCCGTCACCGTCAACCGCATGACTACGGATGTCACCCGCCAGAAGGACCTTCCGGATACCTATGGTTTGCGCCGGACGGTCAACGGTCAGACCGCCCCCCTCCGTACCCCGGGCAACGCCATGCAGAAAGCGCTGGCAAAGAAAGTTACCGTACATCTCGATAATGTTGATCTGACCAATTTCATCCTGACCATTGGCGCGTCCGAGAAAATCAACATCATCGCCGACAGTCTGGCCAACACCAAAACATTGACCCTGCATGCTGAACAGGTTCCGCTCTCCGAGATCCTGGACTACGTTTCCCGCAACCTCGGCATCGCCTTCTTCATTGGCGAAAACATCATCTGGGCCACACCACAGGATCAAGCCAAGTCGGGGATTCCCATGGAAACCCGCATGTACCAACTGCGCAAGGGCATCGACGGTGAACTGAATACCGGGACTGAAGTGAAGGTCGAGAAACCCGGGGAAGACAACACTCCCATCGTGCAGGCGATCAAGCGCTTTGTGACCCAGTCGGAAGGGGCGGATCTACTCTACGATAAAAAATCGCATGCGCTCATCGTCAAGAATACGGTTGAAAATCTGGCCAGGGTCGAGGACATCATTGAGACGCTGGATGTCTGTCCGCCGCAGGTTCTGATTGAAGCCCGTTTCATCAGCACCGGGGTCACCGATCTGCGCGAACTGGGTATCGACTGGGTGCTCAACAGTCCCCTTACCATCACTAAGTCCGGGGGCAAGCGGCAGAGCCAGATCAACATGGGCGCCACCTCCGGCTTCACCCCGCCAGTCAATGCCGCGCAAGGTCTGAACATGACGTATGAAGGGCTTCTCTCGGACCCCATGTTCAAGGCCGTCATCCATGCCCTCGATAAGACCGGCAAGGCCCGTACGCTCTCCGTGCCCAAGGTCACCACGGTGAACAACCGGACCGCCAGTATCCGGGTGGGGGATGATTTCCGGTATTATGACGAGTACAGCATTCAATCCATTCCCAGCCAGGTCGCGGGTAATTCCGGCAATACCGTCTACTCCTCACAACTGGTGCCGGTCGGATCTCCCAAACTGGAGGAACTGGGCATTGAACTGAAAGTCCGCCCGAGCGTCGGCGCTGACATGAGCAGTATCACCCTTCAGCTCCTTCCTGAAATCAGCGAATTTGTCCGCTATGAAACCTACGAAGTGGGAGCCGGAGGAAACAGCGGACAGAACGGCACCTCGGCCACCAATGGGACGTCGACCGTGAAGTTGCCGATCTTCCGCCGCAGTAAAATCGACACCGAAGTGATCGTGCAGAGCGGTGAAACGGTGGTCATGGGCGGTCTGATCACCTCCTCCGAGTCCAAGCACAAAGACAAGATACCCTTCCTCGCGTCCATCCCGCTGATCGGTCTGCTTTTTCAAAATGATCTCACCGATACTGATCAGAAGAACCTGCTGATCTTCGTGACGGCCACGATCATCTCGGACCGTGGCGAGAATCTGGTCCCGCTGGCATCGGCTCAGGCAGAAGTCCCGCCGACAGCGAAGGCAAACGGCGTCAATTAAGGAAGCGCGCGTGGCCAGGAACAATCAGATACTCGGACTTGATATAGGACGCCACACCGCCAAGGCGGTGTTGGTTGCCGCCAAAGGCAATGGGGTCGAGGTCTTGCGCGTGGAGGCGCTGCGGCTACCGCCAGGCGGCCTTGATCGCAAAGCCATCCTTGCCCGTTGGATCAAGGAGTGTGATTTCACCGGTGCCCGGTGTGTGATCAGCCTGCCCGGCCAGCAGGCGATGTTCCAGCCCATGTTTCTGGTCCCCGACGATCCGCGCACCATCGAGCAGGTTGCCGCCATGGAAATCCTGAAATTGCGCGATATGGCTGCCGAAGCCATGTCTTACAGCGTGGCCTCATTCGGCGGCAGCCACGGTGAGCGACGGGTCCTGATGGCCATGGTGCGGCCGATCCTGATCGAAGAATCCATGGCCTTGGTTCGCGACCTCGGCTTGGAACTTCTGGATATTCTTCCCGCTCCGGTAGCCCTGTTTAACGCCCTCGTCCCCGCCCATGCCACCGAAACCACGCTTTTCGCGCATGTCGGCAGTTCCACCACGGAAGTCGCCATCGGCGGTCCCGAGGGCTTGATGTTCGCGCGGGCGTTCGCCGTCGGGGGGCACCCTTTTACAGAAGCTTTGGCCAAGGTCAGGCAGTTGCAGCTACCTCAGGCCGAAAACCTGAAAGTCACAGGGGGATGCCTGCTTGATGACGCCGACCCGGCGGTCAATACGGTGATGAAGCGCGTGGCCGATTTATGGATTTCGGAATTCCAATCCTGCCTGACGGTCTTCGGCAGCCTGTTCCCCAAACCCTCGGACCGGCCCAAGCGGGTGGTGCTGTCAGGCGGGGGCGCCTTGCTGGCCGGTTTTTCCAATTACGTGGCACTGAAGACGGGACTGGAGGTCACCACGGACATCCGCCTGCCGACGGACGGAAAGTGTGAGCCTCCTGCCGTTTGGGCGATCGCGGCGGGCCTGGCCTGCGCGGGGGTGCAACCGCGGAAGTGCGAGGTCAGTTTTCTGCCGAAGTCCGTCCGTGATGAGCAGATGTTCCGCCGGGAAAAACCCTACTGGATGGCTGCCGGTGTGGTCGCCGCCCTCATTCTTATTGTGAGCCTCATTGGCGGGTATTACGACTTTAAGCGCATGGAAAAGCACTTGGATTCCCAGCGCGCCAGTCTGGAACGCAGGCGGGAATTGGTCGCAAAGATTGAGGCGGCTCAAACCCGTTGCACCCTGATCCGTGAAATGGCCGCCCCCGTGGACGATCTGCTCCGCATCGGGCCCAGCGTCCGGGAGGTATTGTCGCTTGTAGCTGCCGCCAAGCATCCCGAAGACTGGCTCACACTGGTTTGCGATGGGGAGTCCTATCAATCCAAGAGTCCTTCGGCGTCACTACGCACTTACCCTGAGGTCGCTGGCTCCGAGCACCGCCGTCTCATCGCAGCCGTGTCTGAATCCGTTACAAACAAACCCGCCCGCCTGGAGCACATCATCATCGAAGGCTTCACCACGAAACTCGATTTCTCCACCGTGCAGTCGTTGATCGATCGCCTGGATGCGGGAAAGTTGGTTGCGACTGCAGACCTATTGAGTGATGACAAATTGGTTCAACCGGACGCGGTTGATGGCAAGGGCACCGATCGACGTATCAAGCGGTTCGTCATCGATCTGAAAGTGGGTGCCCCGTGAACCTCGGACTCCAGAGCAAAGTCTCGGAGCGGAAGCAGGTGGTTGCGATCATCGTGGCCGTGTGTGCCCTGCTGTTCATCCTCTGGTATTTCCTGCTTCTGCCCATGAACCGGCAACGGACACGGATGGAGGAGGACATCGACGCCATGGCTTCGGAACTGGCGCAGAAAAACTACCTGTTGGGTGAAGACGCTCTGGAGCGGAAGTTGGGCGTGGAAGTCAACCGCTACCAAAGTCTCGAAAAGGAATGGCAGGACACTGTAAGCCGTGTGGGATCGTTTGTGCCGGGCGATGACGCCACCACGGCCGGTGTGGCTCACATCGATTTCAAGGTTAGGCTTTTCACCGTCCGTCACCGTCTGCTTCAGAAAGCCCGTATGATGGGAATCAGCCTTCCCAATGATCTGGGAGTGGAAGAGACCATCGTCAGTGACGAGGACGCCTTCCAGCGGATGCTTCAACTGAGAGTCGTCGAAAAGCTGGTGGACCTCACCTTGGATCTCAAGATCAAGACGGTCCGCGGCCTCCGGCCGCTCCCGCCCATTGCGCACCGGGGCGGCGCTAACCAAATCGAATATTTCCGGGAGTACCCGCTCGAATTGGATCTATATGGAACCCAGGACAATCTTTATGAATTGCTAAATGTGGTGATGGAGCCAGGGCATGTGTTTGTCCTGCGGGGGCTCCGTGTGGAGCCGACAGGCCGGTCCCGTTCCGACCTGTTAAACATCAAGGCTGTGATGAGCGCGCTGGTTTTCCTGAAGAATCCCGGAGATTTCGCAAGTGCGCCGAAAAAGGCCAAGAGCGACCGACCCCGTCGGCCCATGGGACATTGAAGCAATGGATAATTTATGGAAATGGTTGAAGAAGGCGAATGCGTGGGCGGTGTTCTGCTGCCTGTTGGCCGGCCTGGCCGCTGTGACCGTCTGGTGGGCGTGGAAACTCATAACGCCAATCAGGGTGGTTCCACCGTCTGTTGCCGGCGTCACCCATGACCAAGCGACTCCGAGTCTCGGAATACTTGCCTATCTTCAAGCCCAGCAGGCCGAGGGTACCAATCGTGCCGCCAATCTTTTCATCCCGCCGGAGGCGTTCAATCAAGCCCCGCCTTCCTCCAATAAAAAGGAAAAGCCCGAGCCCTCCACTGCGCAGTCGAAACCGGAACCGCGCAAGGAATCCGGCAAACCCACACCGGCACCTGCCAGGGAAATCGTCACCTTGACCTACCGCGGTTTGTGTGTGCGCGGGGATGGCGTCACGATGGCGTTGATCGCCGACTCCAAAAGCCGGCGCACCGCCTTCTATCCGGCCGGAACCAATCTATTCGGGCTGATTATAAAGACCATCACGGCCGAAACGCTGGGTCTGAAATTACCCGATCAAACGTCTGTCACTTTGAAGCGCGGAGTTCACCAATCATTCCCGGAGGATCGTCATGCAGACTGAGTTTTCCGCTCCGGCTCCCGAAAAGCGTTTATTCAACGACCATCTGATGATTGAGCTGGGCCAGGCCCTCGTCGAACATGGCAGGGTCACCCGTGAGCAGATCGATGAATTGAACGTGCGGTGTGCACTGACCGGCAACCGGCTCGACACCCTGCTTGTCAAAGATCACTTTGTGCCGGAAGCGGAAGTTCTCGACATCCTGTCGGCCTTGACCCACATTCCCCATCGGGCTGTCGCGGAGTTTCGGATCACCCAGGAGGAAATCAGCCGGCTCCCCCCCAAGGTGGCCCTCAACTATCATATCATCCCGCTCGAATTCAAAGGCAGCGTCATCACCCTTGGTGTCAGTCAGGTTCCTTCGCTTGTCGTTAACGACAACCTGCGCATGGTGCTCAACCTGGCTGTGAACTGGGTGCTTTGTACCCAATCCGATGTGGCCCAAACTCTGCAGCATTTTTATGGTCTTGGGGCCGAGACCGTGGACAGCATTTCCGATGCAGCTCTCGGGGAAGAGGTGGAGATTCACGAGACGGATGTCACCCGGGGAACAGATGCGGCAGATGCGGGCATGATCCGGTTCGTGAACCAGATCATCTCCGAAGCCATCCGGCGCAACGCCACGGACATTCACCTTGAGCCGTTTGAAACTCATCTCCGCCTGCGTTATCGTATTGATGGAATCCTGCAGGAAATTCCGCTCCCGAAAGGGATTCAGAAGTTCAGGAAGGCTGTGGCCTCCTGCGTCAAAATCATGGCCGAACTCGACATTGCCGAACGCCGCAAGCCGCATGACGGCCGCATCAAGGTCCGGTGCGGCGAGGAGGAGTTCGATCTGCGCGTCTCCATCCTGCCCACCCGTTACGGGGAGACCGTCAACATGCGTATTCTCAATCGCAAGGCGATGTTCTTCGATCTCCAGCACCTTGGACTAGGGGAAGATCAGCGCCCGACGATCGAAGCCCTGTCTTCTTTGCCGCACGGTGTTATTCTCATTACCGGCCCGACCGGCAGCGGCAAAACCACCACGCTCTACGCCACCCTTTCCCGGCTGAACACCCAGGCCGTGAAAATCATTACAGTTGAAGACCCGATTGAATACCAGATGGATGGAATCAACCAGATCCAGGTGCACCCGAAAATCGGTCTCACCTTCGCCGCCATTCTGCGCTCCATCCTGAGACATGATCCGGATATCGTTCTGATCGGTGAGATTCGCGATTCGGAAACCGCTGATATTGCCGTGCGTGCCTCCCTCACCGGACATCTGGTTTTCAGCACGTTGCATACCAACGATGCGCCGAGCGCCATCACGCGGTTGTCCGATATGGGGGTCGAACCGTACCTGGTCTCGTCCTGCCTGGAAGGGGTGATTGCCCAACGCCTCGTACGCCGCATCTGCCCCGCCTGCAAGGAGCGGATGGAGCCGGACGAAAGCGTGCTGGAGGAACTCCGCCAGATCATGCCCAAGGCTCTGGAGGGGGGCGTGTTTTGCAAGGGGCGCGGCTGCCCTGAGTGCAGTTTTACCGGCTATCGCGGGCGGTTGGCCATTTTCGAGATCATGGTGCTCAATGATGCCTTGCGCGCCATGATCGTCAAACAACGTCCTTCTAACGAAATCCGGCATCAGGCCGAGGCTGACGGCTTTATCACCCTCCGCAAGGACGCCTGGAAGTGCATGCTCCGTGGCGACACCACCATCGAAGAAGTTATGCGCGTGACCCGCCGTGCCGAGTAGGCCCGTTTCACATCTGGCTAGTGGACTGAAGTTGGCTGATGTGATAAACCTACTCAAATTTGAAACACAATCCGGGAGTACATTTCATGAAAAATCGATCGGCGGCAGTGGTGCGTAAAACGCGCGAGACAGATATTAAAGTTTCAGTCAATCTCGATGGAACCGGGGTCAGCAAGATCGCGACGGAAATGCCGTTCCTCAACCACATGCTGGAATTGTTCTCCAAGCATTCGCTGATGGATCTCACCGTGGTGGCCAATGGTGATCTGGAGGTGGACTATCATCACACCGTTGAGGATCTGGGACTGGTGCTCGGTGATGCGATTGACCAGGCGCTGGGTGACCGCAAGGGGATTGTGCGATATGGATCTGCCTATATTCCCATGGATGACGCGTTGAGCCGGGCGGTCGTGGATTTGGGCGGGCGTCCCTTCATGGTTTATGATGTGGCCAACCGGACACGGAAGATCCGTGATTTCGACCTGCTGCTGATCCGTGAATTCTTTCAGGCCTTTACCGTAAAGGCCCGCATGAATCTGCATATTGCCCAGCTCTACGGTAAGGAACCGCATCATGCTTATGAGGCGATATTCAAGGCGGTGGCCCGCGCCATGAGTGCCGCCTGCCAGAAGGACGCGCGGGTTAAAGGCGTACCCTCAAGCAAAGGGGCCATCTGATTTGAAGATCTATCCAGCCATTGATTTAAAGGACGGTAAATGCGTGCGATTGCGCCAGGGCCTGGCCCATGCGGTGACCGTCTATTCCGAGGATCCGGTTGCCATGGCGCGCCAGTGGGCCGGGGCAGGCGGCGATTGGCTGCATGTGGTGGATCTGGATGGGGCTTTTGCCGGGCATCCGGTTCATCATGAAGTGATCAAGGCCATGGCGGCGGCCATTGCCATTCCGTTGGAATTGGGGGGCGGACTGCGTACCGATGCTGATATTCGCCAGATGCTGGAGGCGGGTGTCAGCCGGGTGATTCTAGGGACCAGGGCCTGTGCGGATCCCCAGGCACTGACGGCCCTGGTAAAATTGTTCGGCGACCGGATTGCCGTCGGTATTGATGCTCGCAATGGAAAGGTTCAGGTCAAGGGTTGGGTGGAGACAACGGATACACTGGCCGTGGATCTGGCCGTAAAAGTGTCTGCTTTGGGCGTGAGCACGATTATCTATACCGATACGGCTACGGATGGCATGTTGACGGGGCCGAATCTTGAGGGGGTACGAGCCCTGTGCCGGGCCGTGAAGGCGAATGTCATTGCTTCGGGAGGAATTTCAAAGTGTGATGATATTGCCGCACTCGCGGCCTTGAAACTCCCCAATCTTGATGGCGTCATTGTGGGTAAAGCCCTCTATGAGGGCGCTGTTACAATTCCCGCCATGAAAGCGGTGGCCGGAGCGGTTTCTCCATCATGATGATCGAGTCAAAATGTGAGCGGCTTCGCTCCGGGGTTCGCGTGGTGACCGCTCCCATGCCGCACGTCGAAAGCGTGTCGATGGGGGTCTGGATTGGCGCGGGCGGGCGTTGTGAAGCGGCGGCCCAGTCCGGGATCAGTCATTTTCTTGAGCATATTCTTTTCAAGGGCACCACGCGTCGCACGGCCCGGGAGATCTCGCAGGCGATCGAGGGGCGGGGGGGTGACATCAATGCCTTCACGCAGGAGGAGAATACCTGTTATTATGCCCGCGTGGCGGCGCCCCATACCTGGCAGGCATTGGATGTTCTGCTCGACATGATTTGTCATCCCCGTCTCTCCCCGGCGGATATCAGGAAAGAGCGGGACGTCATCATTGAGGAAATCATGATGGTCAGGGATCAGCCGCACCAGCAGGTGGAAGAAACTTTGGGCGAGTTGATGTGGCTGAATCATCCCCTCGGCCGGCCCCTGGCGGGCACCTGTGAGACGGTGAAGGCCATCGGGCGCGAGGAGTTGCTGGCCTACAAAGCCCGGCATTATGTCCCCTCCAACATCGTCATTGCGTTTGCCGGCAAAGTGGATCACGCGGCCTGTGTTGAACGCGTGCAGGCGGCCTTCCCTGGAAATGGGAGTGCGGAGCCCCCGCCATTTTTGCCTTCAGGAAAGGCTGTGAAACGTAAGCCGCTGGAGGTTCTTCCAAAAGATGTGGAGCAGGCGCACATGGCGTTGGGGTTTCGGGCATTCGGACGCAGGGATCCACGCCGGTTTGCCTTGAAATTGTTCAGCGTCATATTGGGCGAGAATATGAGTTCACGGCTGTTTCAGGTCGTGCGGGAGCAGTATGGGCTGGCCTATGCCATTCAATGCGGCGGCCATCTTTTTCATGACACCGGTGCTTTTGTGATTACGGGCGGGCTTGACCGGGACCGTTTGGAGCGCGCGATGGCGCTGGTTGCCCGCGAGTTGCGCCGGATCAAGGATAAGCCGGTGGGTAAGAGGGAGTTGGAACGGGCCCGTGATTATTCCATCGGGCAGATCCAATTAGGGTTGGAAAGCACCACCAGCCAGATGATGTGGATTGGCGAGCACATCCTGGCCTACGGGCGTGTGAAAAATCCCGAAGAGGGCATCGAAGCTTTGAAAAAAGTTACCGCGGCTGAGATTCAGAAGTTGGCCGGTGAGATTTTGCGGCCAGAACAAGCCAGTCTGGCCATGGTCCTGCCCGACCAGGGCGGGCGGGCAAATGCAGGTCTGTCAGCCTGGTTACGAACCATTTAAAACAAGAAAATAAACATGGATGTACAGGATAGACAGGATAGGATGAGCGCGAGCGGCTTTCACTACCCTGCCTATCCATGTTAAAATTATTTTTGGGAGAATGGTTATGAAAATTCGTGGTAAAACAGCATTGGTGACGGGGGGCGCGGTCCGGATTGGCAAGGCCATTTGTGAGGCGCTGGCGGATGAAGGCTGTAACGTGGTGATTCACTGCAGTCGATCGGAGCCTGCTGCACAGCAACTGGCGGAACAGATCCAGGCGCGCGGCGTCAAGGCATGGGTGGTGCGGGAGGCGATTGACTCCGAGGCCGATTGCCGCTCCCTGATTTCAGCCGCCCTCAAACAGGCCAAACATCTCGATATTCTGATCAACAATGCCGCTGTATTTCATAAACACCGGCTGACGACGGTGACGGAGCGTAAGTTGACGCTGGAGTTTGGTATCAATTTGTTTGCACCGATTTGTTTGACGCGTTTTTTTGCGGAACAGGCGTCAGAAGGGGCTGTGATCAATTTGCTGGACCGTCGCATTATGGCAAATGATCCCGAATGTATTCCCTACTCCCTTTCCAAAAAGGCGCTGGCCGCCTTTACCCGGGAAGCGGCCCTTGCTTTGGCACCCGCCTTTACTGTCAATGCCGTTGCGCCCGGGGCCGTGTTACCACCTCCTGGTAAAGGGGCGCAGTACCTCCATGACCATGCGGGTCGCATTCCCTTGAAAAATCGTGTGACGCCACAGGATGTGGCGGCTGGTGTGGTGGCGCTGCTGAAGCTTGCAGGCATCACCGGCCAGACACTCTTTGTGGATGGTGGGCAGCATTTGCTTGGGAATGGCGTTTGAAAAACAAGGATTGATGGATTATGACGTATCAAGATTTGAAGCAGGAAGTTTGTGAGGCCAATCGTGATCTCCTGAAAAATGAACTGACTTTTTTAGGACGGGGTGAGGTGAGCGGTTTTGATCGTGAGCGCGGGGTCATGGTCGTGAAACCAGCCAGTATTCCGCACGAACGACTGACCCCGGCTGATATGCTGGTGCTGGATTTTACGGGAACCAGGCTGGAGGGGAAGTTGGCGCCGGGACCGGATGCCATTACGCATTTGTATCTCGCCCTGTCGTTTGTAGAGGTGAATGCCATTGCCAGCAATTACAGTCCGCATGCCACCATGTTTGCCCATGCCCTGCGGCCCATTCCCTGCCTGGGCTCCATTCACGCGGCCCATTTCAAGGGTGAAATTCCCATTACACGCATGTTACGCAAACCGGAACTGGATCGGAGTTACGAAAAGAGTTTGTCATCGGTCATTGTGGAACGGTTCGGGCGTATGGCGCATCTCGATACGCCGGCGGTGCTGGTTGCGAGCCACGGTTCGGTCTCCTGGGGCATAACCCTGGAGGCGGCGGTGCATAATGGGCTGGCGGTAGAGTTATTGGCGCGGATCGCCATTGGCACATTGCAACTGGCCCCGGCGATCCAGCCCATTCCCTCCATGCTAATTGATCGCGCCTTTGCCGATCATGGCCGGAAGTGATGTGCTAATCTGTTAAGACTAATCGTCTGATCCACGGCGTGTTTCGAGAACTCATACTGCCGCCGAGTGATCTTGTTCTGGATTTAACTCAACTCGACTTTATCCCCAATGCAGGGGAATGAACTCAGCCACCCGCTTTGGACTTCAATGACAGAGCGGGCCTTCCAGCCACCCCAAACCAGGCGCCAGGGTGCCACCGTTTGCCTGATCTGAACCACCCGGTTGCAGGCGTCAAGAAAGATGATGTCAATGGGGAAGCGCATGAAGCAGGTATGGATGGAACCG
>JBAXDB010000084.1:0-11926 GCA_037141135.1 bacterium
GCCGGTAGATCCAGAGGGCGTCGCGGTATTTTTCGTCAGCGAAAAGATTGTCACCGGCCTCGATGGCCGCCATATTAAACGCGACATTCCGGCTGGCAAACGAGTTGGGCTGGAGAAGATATGGGACCAGGCGGTAGACCTTCTCCAGGTCCATCTCCTTCAGGAAGGCGGTTGTCATCAGTGAGGCGGCCCAGTTGCGGCGCGTGAAGTCGGGGGCGATTTCGTAAAGTTTGCGGAGCACCGGGATGGCTTTGTCCCACTTGTCCTGGGCCAGATAGCAGCGGGCGATCGACATATAAACATCCGCCCGGATACTGCCTTGGAACGAAAAACGTTTCAGGGCCTGACTATAAGCCCGCAAGGCGTCGCCGTAACGTTCCTCAAAACGGTAGCAGTCGGCGATATAGAGAGTGGCGTCCTCAATTTTAGCGCCGTTCCTGAACTCTTTAAGGTAGACCGTGAAGGCGGCCCGTGCTTCGTTGAATTGGCCGATGAAGAAGTGGGAGGTGCCGAGATAAAAATAGATCATTTCCATCTGCATAATGGCGGCGTCTTTTTTGCTCG
Source organism: bacterium (assembly GCA_037141135.1). Classification (GTDB taxonomy): domain Bacteria; phylum Verrucomicrobiota; class Kiritimatiellia; order CAIKKV01; family CAITUY01; genus JAABPW01. Next base: position 565 of record JBAXDB010000084.1, read on the forward strand.
AGCCATACCATTCAATCATTTGCTGGAGATAGCCGATGGCGTCGGCATAGGCGCCCTTCTCAAGCGCCGCCTGGGCTTTGGCGCGAACCTCGCGCGGGGAGTCCTGAGCAAGGGCAGGTGTTGAGAGGGTGAGCAGAATGGAGGCTGAGAGTGCAATGAATAGCGCTGATTTTACGGCTATTCTAATATTGGTACAACAAGTAGACATGCTCATTAAGATTCAGTCACTTCCACCACTACCCAGTATCAAAAATGTTTTTGAATATGAAACATTTCAGGGCATAAGTAAAGAAATGAGTTTGCTCATAATCCGGTTGCCGAAAAGTTCAAGGGGTAATGTTTGCCGGCGGGACGCGCTTGTTTGAGGGCGCTGGTGACGAAACTTTTGGCGCTGGCGACGGCCTCGTGGAGGTCCTTGCCACTTGCCAGGGCAGCGGTCAGGGCTGCCGAGAAGGTGCACCCGGTGCCGTGGGTGGTCCCGAGGAGGCGGACGCGGGGTGCGGTGTAGAGGGTGAGTTCGTTCTCCGCGCAAAGCACATCCACAACTTTGCCGCCAGCCAGATGACCGCCTTTGACCAGACAGGCCGTGCCGAAACGCCTGGAGATGACAAGGGCGGCCTTCTGCAAGGCTTTGAGGGATGTAATTTTGCAGCCGGCCAGTATTTCCGCCTCATTCAAGTTAGGCGTGATGACGGTGGCAAGCGGAAGAATTTCACGGAACAGCGCCTCCATGGCGTCGAGCTTAAGAAGGCGCACCCCCGATGTGGCGACCATGACGGGATCCACAACCAACGGGCCGTAATGTACGGATTTGAGCGTTTTCGCGACAATATGGATGACGTCTTTGGAGAACAGCATGCCGGTTTTGGTGGCGGCAACCGGGAAGCCGCCGGTTACGGCCCTGATCTGAGCGGCGATGAGTTTGGGCGATACGGCTTCAATGCCTGTGACGGCATCCGGATTCTGGGCGGTGATGCAGGTGATGACGGAGGTGCCAAAGACGCCCAGCGTGGTGAAGGTTTTGAGATCCGCCTGAATTCCCGCCCCACCGCCGCTGTCAGAGCCGGCGATGGTGAGGGCAACGGGGATGGAAGCGTTCACGCGCTGATCTGTCCTGCTTTGGCCAGAGAGAGAGCTTCTACGCTCTGGATTTCGGCGAAGCCCTGGGAACTGACCGGATTCAGGCCGGCGCTGGCTTCCATGGAGGAATCCGCCTCGTTATAGAGCGAGCCCGCGCAGCCGGTCATGCTCATAAAGAACAGATTCCCCTTGTAGAGTCCCAGCGTTACGTTGCCGGTTGCCGGGCCCGTCATGACGTCGATGGCGGCCATGGCCGCCCGGGTGGCGGGGTCGAAATAGCGGCCGTCATAAATCTGGTCGGCCACCAGCTTGGATAATTGCTGGAAGAGCAGGGTGGAGCGGCGATCCATGACGGCCTGATAAAGCTGGCGCACAGCGGTGCCGAGCAGTTCCATGCCCGGCGCCTCATAGACGCCACGGCTCTTGGTGCCGATGATGCGGTTTTCGAGGGCGTTTTTCATGCCGATGCCGTTGCGGCCGCCAATGCGATTGGCTTCGACGATGGCCTCAAGCGGGGTCACCTTGCGCCCGTTAATGGCGACGCAACGGGCATGTTCGAAGGTCATGGTCACGTCTTCGACGTCATTGGGGGCCTGTTGGGGCCACACCCCCATCGTCGTTTCGACGATGGTGCAGGGTGTTTCCATGCTTTCCAGATCCTCGGCCTCATGGGAGAGGCCGGCGAGATTGGCATCCGTCGAATAGCGCTTCTTGCCGCCGACAGTAGCTTGAATGCCGAACTTGGCGAGGTACTCGGCCATCTGGGTGCGTCCGGCGAACTCTTTCAGGAGGGCCGGGTCGCGCCAGGGGGCATAGACCTTCATATCCGGAGCCAGCACATTCGTGTAGCGTTCGAACCGCATCTGGTCGTTGCCGCGGCCGGTGGCGCCATGGGTCAGGATTGTACAGCCGTGTTGTTTCATGGCCGGGATCAGGCCGCGCACCGTGACGGCGCGGGCAATACCGGTGGAGTTCCAGTAGCCGCCATCGTACATGGCCTGTGCCTTGATGACGTCGAAACAGGCCTCCGCCATCTCCTTCTTAAGGTCGACAATAAAGGTCTGGGCCCCGCAAGGGTCCATCTTTTTCCGGATATCGGTGATGTCAACCTCGTCAGGCTGGCCCAGATCGGCTGTGAAGCAGGTGACATTGACGCCCATCTCCACCATTTTTTTGGTGATGGTACGGCTGTCGAGGCCTCCGGAAACACAGACGCCAACTTTTTTGCCTTTAAGCTCAGTGATGACCATGATGCCGCTCCTTATTCGTCGTCAGAGGCCCGCTCCACGCCATGCATATCCGCCAGGGCGTCATCAATGATGTCCAGCGCCTCGTCAATATCGCTGCTCTTGATGTTCAGCGGGGGAAGGAAGCGGACGACAGTTTCATTGGTGGGGAGGGCCAGCAGGCCCATTTCGCGCAGCGACTGGCAGAGCGCCTTGGCGGGCTCATCCAGAACCATGCCGACCATCAGGCCGTAACTGCGGACTTCCTTGACATGCTCGTAAGCCGTGACAAATTCCTGAAGGCCTTCGGCAAACATTTTGCCCATTGCAGCCGCATGCTGGACAAGCTTTTCCTCTTCGATCACGCCCAGGGTCGCAAGCGCGGCGGTGCAGGCCAGCGGTGACGCACCGAACGTGCTCGCGTGTTTGCCGGGTTGGAACACATCCGCCAGCTTGGCGTTGGTGACAATGCCGCCAATGGGATAACCGCTTCCCAGTGACTTTGCCAGGGAGAAGGCGTCCGGTAACACGCCGGAAGCCTGGAAGGCAAACCAGTTGCCGGTACGGCCGAGCCCGCACTGAACTTCGTCGAAGAACAACAGGATCTGCTTTTCATCGCAAAGGGCGCGTAGTCCCTGAAGGAACTCATTTGTGGCGCCCACCACGCCGCCTTCGCCCTGGACGGCTTCGACCAGAATGGCGGCGGTACGGCCGCTGACAACCTTTTTGACGGAGTCAAGATTGTTCAGGTCTGCGTAAAGGAACCCGTCGGGGAGGGGCTCAAAGCCATCCTGATACTTGGTTTGCCCGGTGGCGGCCAAGGTGGCCAGCGTGCGGCCGTGGAAGGAGTTTTTCATCGAGATGATCTCGTATTTGCCCTCGTCGCTGCCCCACAGGCGGGCCAGTTTAATGAGGGCTTCATTGGCTTCCGCCCCGGAGTTACAGAAGAAGCACTTGCCGCCCATGCCGGAGAGGGTGACCAGCTTTTCGGCCAACGTACCATGATACTCGTTGTTATACAGGTTCGAGACATGCATCAACTTGGCGGTCTGATTCTGGATGGCCTGCACGACTTTGGGGTGGCAATGACCGACGTTCTGGCAGGCGATACCACCAACAAAGTCCATGTACACCTTGCCGTCATTGTCCCAGACGCGGGAGCCCTTGCCCTTGACGAGCACGAGACTGGGGGTGGTATAGGTGGGTATTACGTATTTCTGGTATTTTGTTATGATGTCTGTGCTTGTTGTCATTCTATGATCTCCGTTCCTACTCCTTGTTCCGTAAAAATCTCCAGCAGCAGCGAATGCGGCAGCCGGCCGTCAATAATATGAATCTTCCTTACTCCCGCCGCCAATGCCTCCATGCAACTTCGGATCTTCGGCAGCATGCCGCCGTCAATCACCTTGCTGGCTATCAGCGCTTCCACTTCCTTGATGTGAAGCGTTGATAGCAATGTGGAGTCATCCGTACGATCTTTCAACAGGCCCGGCACGTCCGACAGGAACGCCAGTTTCCGTGCCCGCAATTCCCCGGCGACCGCTGCCGCCGCGTCATCTGCATTCAAATTGTAGTGTCTGCCATCCGGGCCGCGTCCGATCGGGGTGATGACAGGGATAATCTCATTGCGCAGGCATTCCAGGATCGGCGTCGCATGGACATGCTTGATTTCGCCCACATAGCCCCAGTCCAGGATTTCGCCTGTCGCCGGATCCGTTACCGTCCGCTTCTCGACTTCAAAAACAGTGTTGCCGTCGATACGTTTGGCTTTGGCGCCTCTGGCGTTCAGGATTTCCAGCAGGGAGGCGTTGACCGTGTCGCGAAGGGTGGTTTCGACCACCTTCATGGTGGCTTCGTCGGTGACGCGCAGGCCGCGGACAAACTGCGGCTGAAGACCGTTTTCGGTCATGGCCCTGGAAATGGCCTTGCCGCCGCCATGCACCAGGACGGGCTTCATGCCCACGCATTCCATAAAAGCGACATCAGTGAGGATGTTCTCCACATTCCGCGGCTCTTCCATGGCACTGCCGCCGAATTTGACGACAATGATGGCGTCCCGGAAATCCTGGATATACGGAAGGGCCTCGATCAGAACATCGGCTTTGGCGATCGCACGTTGCATCAGGACATATACTCCGCGTTGATGGCGACGTAATCCTTGCTGAGGTCGCAGGTGTAGACCGTGTGGTGGGATTTTCCCGCCTGCAGATCAACTGTGACGGTGAATTCTTTTTTCGCATACACCTTTTCAAGCGCCTTGAGCGAGGATCCGTTCGCGGCGATTCCGCCCTGCACGGCGCAGACCTCGTCAAAGGTGATATTGATGCGGCTCTCTTCGAAGCGGGCGCCGGAATAGCCGATGGCGGCCATGAGCCGGCCCCAGTTCGGGTCGCCCCCGTTCCAGGCCGTTTTCACGAGCGGGGATTTTGCAATCGCCCGGGCGGCGAGGCGGGCATCATTCCGGGTGGCGGCCCCGGTGACCGTGACGGTGACAAAGCGGGTTGCGCCTTCGCCATCCTTTACAATTTTGATGGCCAGTTCGTGGCAGACCGTTACGACGGCATTCCAGAATTTTTTCCAGTCCGGATGTTTCTTCTGGAGCAATTCTGTGCCTGCCGCTCCGTTGGCGAGCATGAGCACCGTATCATTGGTGCTTTCGTCGCCATCGACAATAATGCGGTTGAAGCTGAGATCCACGGCGTGCCGCAGACAGTCCTGCATGGCGCGCTGATCCACGGCGGCGTCCGTTGTGATAAAAGCCAGCATGGTTGCCATGTTCGGGGCGATCATGCCGGAGCCCTTGGTAATGCCGGCAATGGTGACCGGTTTTCCGGCAATGGTCAGTGTGACGGCCACCTCTTTTTTCACCAGGTCAGTGGTCAGGATGGCTTCCGCCACGGTGGGGCCGCCGTTGGTGGAAAGTTTTTCAACTAAATCCGGCAAGGCGCTTTCTATCTTGTTCATGGGCAGAGGGATGCCGATGGTGCCGGTGGAACAGACAAAGACAAGATTCTTGCCGATATTCAAGGCTGTGGCTGTCAAGGCAGCCATCCGTTCGGCATCCTGAAAACCTTGTTCGCCCGTGCAGGCGTTGGCGCAACCGGCATTGATGATAATCGCCTGGGCCTGTCCCCAGATCAGATTGCGTTCACAGAGTTTTACCGGAGGAGCCTTTACCCGGTTGCTGGTGAATGTACCCGCCACCGTGGCCGAAACATCGGAAACAAGCAGGGCCAAATCATCCCGCTTCCGGCTCTCTTTGATGCCGGCCCGGACAGTCGCTGCCTTAAAGCCCAGTGGCGTTGTGATGCCACCTTCAATAAATTTTAGGTCTGTTTTCATTCGCATTACTCCGCTGAAAAAGCGCGTCACTATCTGAAATCCGGCGATGAAAGTCGAATAGAAAAGATGAGGGGAGCGGGGAAGGCGGTTAGGGGTCATGCGGCACGGGTTATTAGTTAATAAATTATTAATATAAAAAAATATAATAAATCCGTAAGTTATCCGTTATACGATTCAGGGAGGGCGCATGTAGACCGGGAGCAGAGGTTGTGTTCCGGGCGCTTCCCGTAAACAAATAAGGAGCGAACAATGAGTACAGAGACAGGAAAGCAGGGGAATGGTAGCAGGGCACGCGAGCAGAAATTGGCATTTTACCACCCTAATGCCGCGGGGAATGGGGTGGCGTTACAGCTCGAGCCGCGTGTGAACCGGCGGGAAGCGGATCGATATAATTGCTTTTTCTTTGAGATGGCCGCCCAGAAAACGGTTTCTGAGCGTGATGGCGAGAAGCGGGTGATGCCCACCTTTGATTGGGCCAACAAGCTGACGGTGAAGTTGGATTTTGCGGATATCTGTGAGCTGCTGCTGGTACTGGAGGGGCGGCAGGAGCGGGTGGGCGGGCAGAAAAACGGAATCTATCATGACAGCGATAAGGCGAATACGATCATCACCTTCGGGAAGATTCCTGAAAAGGGCGGCTATTCCTTCGGGTTGTCGCGCAAGGATAAGGAGTCCGGCCAGTTAACCCGCCTGAATATCGGGCTCAGTGAGGCGGAGGCGATCGGCCTGAGGTACATTATTCAGTCCGGCCTGTTCTTCATCACCTTCCACACGCACGTGTTTCCGCGAACGGAAACACAGGATTCAGGATCCTGAATCCTGTATGGACGAAATGGAGGCGCGGATCGGATTTGAACCGATGAATAAAGGTTTTGCAGACCTCCGCCTTACCACTTGGCTACCGCGCCCTGTTGGGCAGAAAAAATTTGTGCCGCCGCTTAATTTGCGGCGGCACAAACAATCACACTCGTTCTATTTCTTCGCTTTAACTTTTGGAGCGGCGGCTGCTTTGACAGCGTCCTCCTTATTGCGAATTTGACGAATACGACGTTTACGTTTTGCTCTTGCTCTAAGTTGTTGTCCCATAATGGGTGGGCTGAATATCAAACCCATGACCCTCCTGTCAATGGTGGAGTGAAAAGAATCTAGTTGTTGAGTTGATAGGTTGCTGGGTTGTTGAGTGACGCCGGAGACGATTCTCGCTCTGAACAACCTGACAACTCAGCAACTTAACAACCGAATTTCTCGACATGAGGGGTGGTGAATGCGTACATTGCCACCCGTTTATTTGGAGCTTAGAGACGAATGCAGACAACTGTGATAGCGATCGCCAATCAAAAGGGGGGCGTGGGAAAAACGACCACAGCCGTCAATTTGGCCGCCTGTCTTGCGGAGAAACGCAAGGAGGTCCTGTTGGTGGACCTGGATCCCCAGGCCAATGCCACCAGCGGGTTGGGTTTGCCCAAGGAAGCCGGGGCCAGTCTCTATGGCGCTCTGGTGGGCTCTGCTCAAGCCCTGGATCTGATTCAAGCGACCGGGGTCAATCATTTGAGTGTGATTCCTTCGGAAATCGATCTCGCGGGGGCCGAGGTGGAAATCGCCCGCGGCGATCACTATCTCCACCGCCTGCGGGATGTCCTCGCCGGGGTCATCGCTTCCGGTCGCTTTGACTTCATCATACTGGACTGCTCCCCGTCGCTTGGCATTCTGACCATGAATGTGCTGGCGGCGGCCCACGCCGTGATCATCCCGCTTCAAGCGGAGTATTATGCGCTGGAAGGCCTGAGCGTTATGACGCGGCTGATCCAGCAACTGAATGAGAATGCGGTGAATCCCGGCCTCTATTTGGAGGGGATTGTCATGACCATGTATGATGGCCGGACCAATCTCTCCCAGCAGGTGGTTCAGGAAGTGGTGCGGCATTTTGGTGACAAAGTCTATGAGACCCTCATCCCGCGTAATGTCCGCCTGAGCGAAGCTCCGAGTTTCGGCAAACCGATTATCACCTACAATCCCCTTTGCACCGGGGCCGTGGCCTATCGCCAACTGGCCCGTGAATTTCTCGCCCGCCGCAAGGAGGGTGCCGTGGATGCAGAGGCGGACGGGGTCGGGTTCAAGTTGAAGTCACCCTTTGATAAAATGGTTCAGAGGGAGGCGCCCGCTTTCATCAGTATGGCACCGGGCGAGGAGGCAAGACATGCCTCCCTCTAAGAATGGCTCGTTAGGGCGCGGATTGGGCGAACTGATCGGCGGAATTCCGGCAACGATCGGTTCGGCGGCCACGATGTCGAGTACCGGCTTTGTCCGGCTATCGCCCGATTTGATCGGCTTTGCGCCGGAGCGGGAAGCGCGAGCCCAGGCCGTGAGCCGGGAACTGGTGGAGTCGGTCCGCGTGCATGGCATTCTCCAGCCGCTTCTGGTGCGGCGGCGTACGCAGGGCTACGAAGTGGTGATCGGGGCGCGGCGTCTGGTGGCCGCCAGACTGGCGGGATTGAAGGAAATTCCCGCGGTGATTATTCAGGCGACGGATGAAGAGGCGCTCGAACTTTCGATGGTCGAAAATACCTGTCGTGAAACGGTAAGCCCTGTGATTCCGGTGTCGGATTCTGAGAGGACGCCTGAGGCCGCAGGGGAGAAGAGTTTCTGGACTCCGGTGCGAGCCTTCATTATTTTTGGCGTGGCGAGCCTGCTGTTGGCGCTGGGGGCCGGGGTTGGACTGTGGCTTGGGCCTGCTGGCAGCCTGTTGAAAAATTCATCCATTGACCTCGAAAGACGGCCAGCGAGGCCGCTGGCCCTCCAAAATACAGGGGAGGCGCTGGATCTCCAAAAGCGTCCTGAGATCGATGTCTCTGATTTCAAGGCGTTGGAAAGTGAGGGGTTGACCCTGGCAATGGAGAGCAATGGTATGGCGCGGGTGACCTTTGATGCGCCGCTGTTCAGTTCCCGGACGACACTGGCCGGGCAGGGGGACTTGCTCTTGAAAAAAGTGGGGGTGGTTCTGCTCAAGCATAGCGGGGAATGGGAAGTGGTGGTGACAGGCCACACGGATGCGGTGCCGTTGCGTGGGAGTGGGTTGTACAGGGATAACAAGGAATTGGGGCTGGCCCGGGCGCTTGAAGTGGTGCGATATCTGATGCGTGAGGCCAAGGTTCCGGCCGCGATGCTGCAGGCCGCCACGGCGGGGGAAGAAAACCCTCCGTTCCCGGGTGAAGACGTTGATTCCTGTCGCAAGAACCGTACGGTGACGGTTCAGATCAGGCTTTGCCAATAGCCGCTACGTGGCTATTTTCTTGCTCGCCAGATTTTTCGCGTATAAGGCGGCGAGCTTTGAGCGGCGCGGGATATGCAGTTTATCCATGATCAGACTGATACGGTTGCGGATGGTCTTTTCAGCCAGATGCACTTTCCTGCCAATCTCCCTGTTGGTCAGGCCTTCTGCCACCAGGCGGGAAATCTCTTTCTCGCCCGGCGAAAGGAAATCCAGCTGCTCATCATTATGGGCCAGGTTCTTTTTCGATTTAATGTCGGTTAAACGCCTGAGGATCGACTCATCCCAGACTTTGTGATCGGTAGCCACTTGCCGGATGGCATTGATCAACGTGGGCATGGTGCAGGTTTTCAGGAGATACCCGTCCGCATGACTTTGAATGGCCTCCAGGATAAAATCATCCTCAGTGAATCCGGTTACAATGAGGCATTTTATCCGGGGTGATATGGTTTTGAGCTGTCTCAGCATCTCCAGGCCATTGTCATGACCGAGACAAATATCCAGAAGCACCACGGTGGGTTGTGTTTTTGAAATCAGGGCCAGGCTGTCCTTACGATTTGCGGCAGTTCCCACCACCAGTATGCCGGCTTGAGAATTCAAGATATGTGTCAACGTCTCGCGCAGCAGGGTGTGGTCGTCCACTAACACAACGCGGATAATCGATGGATGTTTTTTTTGTGTAAGGATTTTATTCATGAGGCTTGGTCGATTTCTGCTAGGGGGAAGTCGATGATAAATTCAGTTCCCGGTTGGTGTTTAACGGCGGTGAAAGTTCCCGAGAGATCCTTTGTCAGGGCGGATATGATCGCCATGCCGGAAGTCAGCGGATCCTGGAGTGTTAATCCCCCGGGAAGCCCTGTTCCATCATCCTGGATACTGATGCGGAGGCGATCAGGAGGCGGGCGGTCAAGCGACAGGCGGATCATTCCAGGGCGGTTCTGTGGAAAGGCATGCTTGATACAGTTGGTGACCAGTTCATTGACTAACAACCCGCAAGTAATCGCGATATTTGATTTTGTGGAGGGGCTGTCGCCGGCAAGTTTCGGGCAAAACACGAGATCCGGGCGTAAGGAGGAGATCAAATCGCGGGCCAGGTCGGAAAGATACGGATAGAGAAGGATCCGGCCCTGGGAATCGGTCTGATGGAGACGCTCGTGGAGCGTGGAAAGGGTTCGTATCCGGTTCTCGCTATCAAATAAATGGGCTTTGGCATCGGGGTTCACGCTGCGGGACGCTTGCAAATGCAGCAGTGCCGCCGTAAGTCCCATTTGGTTCGCCACGCGATGGTGAACTTCACGGATGAGCAGATCTTTTTGTTGTAACTGCAGTTCGTGTGCCCTGACATGGTTCCGTGAAGTGCCTTCCGTATGGAGGCGCCTTCGGCGCATCACCACCAACGTACATATGAGCAGGAGGAATGAGCCAATTTCCAGCGCCATATGTACATGCTCCACGACGGGGGACATCATAATAAATTCCTGATTAATTCGCCGCCCCTTCGATTCATTGAGACGACTCAGGTCCGGTCGTCAGGTATGCGGTGTTTGTGGCATTTCACATCAATTACCGGGATCCAACAAGGGTCATATGTCCCTATAATATAGGTATATAAGCCCCTGATATAATCCTGTGGAATTAGATACAAAGGGTTTCCGCTTTTCTTAAAAGAAGGGAGGCGCGCACAGGAGACGGGATGAAGACGACAAGGGTAAATTTAGAAAACGGGAAAATCGGGGTGTTCATTGCCGATAGTTATCCGGTGTTCCAGCATGGCCTTGAATGCCATTTGGCGGTTACGCCGGACATGATGGCGGTTGGGCGGGCTGGCACAGGATTGGAAATGATGGAAGGATTTAAATCGATCCATGTCAATGTGTTGTTCCTGGATGCGGGCTTGTCGGGCCTGGCGGGGTTTCTATTGTTGAAACAATTGAAGGAAGCGTATCCGAAACTTCCCGTTTTATTGATGGCGGCCTCGCAGGACATCCGCTGGTTGTTAAGAGGGATCCGGGCTGGCGCTTCTGGAGTGGTATCGCGATCCGCCTCATTAACCGAGGTGGAGACGGCGATCCGCCGGGTGCATGCCGGACAACCCTACATGCCGGAGCCATTAGCGGAGCAATTGGTGTTGCACTATCAGAGGAATGAGTGTGAGCCTTTGGATAAACGGCTTTCTCCCCGCGAATTCGAGGTGATGCAGTGGCTGACGCAAGGATTGAAACTTTCCCAGATTGCCCGGACACTGAAGGTCAGCCATCAGACCGTCACAACCCATCGCCGCCATATTCTGGAAAAAACCGGCCTCCGGACCACCGCCGAAATCATCCGCTACGGCATCCTGAATGGAATCGGGGAGCCGATGGTCAGTGAGCAATGAGCAGTTGACAGTGAGCAGAAAGAGATTCTTCACCAACTGCCAACTGCCAACTGCCAACTGCCAACTGCC
>JBAXDB010000085.1:0-11745 GCA_037141135.1 bacterium
AATAGAAGAAATGAAAGATAGTATAAAATTTAAACCGCTGATTCATGGGCTGCTACGGGATGAGCTGACGGCGGTATGCAAAGAACTGGGCCAGCCGGCGTATCGGGCTGGCCAGGTCTGGGACTGGCTTTATCGTCAGCATGTGAAGACATGGGAGGAGATGAATAATGTTCCGGCCGCCCTCCGTGATGCGCTCTCGGAGCGGTATGAATTGATGTCCGTTAAACATGTGCATCAGGCTGGCGAGCATACCGGAACACGCAAAATCCTGGTGGGACTCCGTGATGGGGAATGTGTCGAAGAAGTCTTGATACCAGCCCGGGAGCGTCGCACGGTGTGTGTGTCCAGCCAGGTAGGGTGCAAGTTTGCCTGCGTCTTTTGTGCGAGTGGCAAAGGGGGTTGGATCCGTAATCTTGAAGCGGGCGAGATTGTGGAAGAGTTGCTGCTGGCCTGGGAAGAATACGGAGACCGGCCCACCAATATTGTGTTTATGGGAATGGGGGAGCCGTTTGATAACTATGACGCCGTGATCAAGGCTATTCGCATCATCAACGATGGCAAAGGGCTGAATATCGGGATCCGGCACATTACCGTCAGTACCAGCGGCGTGGTGCCGGGTATCGAACGGCTGGGAAGCGAAGGGTTGCAGATCGAGCTTTCTGTATCGCTGCATGCGCCAAATAATGAACTGCGCAACCGCCTGATGCCGGTGAACAAGCGCTATCCCATTGAGGAATTGATTGAAGCCTGTGCGCGTCACACGGAGGCGACTGGCCGGATTGTCACTTTTGAATACACGCTGATCCGTGGGGTAAACGATACCCACGCCCATGCGGTCGAGTTGGCGAAACTCCTGAAAACCCTGCCCAGTCGGGTTAATCTGATCCCCCTGAGTCCGGTCGACGGCTATGAAGGGCAGCCCCCATTGGATGGCACCTCGGAGATCTTCAAGGAGCTTCTGGCGAAGGTGGGCGTCAATGCCACCTACCGGGTTTCAAAAGGTGGCGCCATTGATGCGGCCTGCGGACAGTTGAGGTTGAGGAGGACAAGGTAACTACTATATCATCAAATAAAAACCATAATTTCTTGTTTCATGGTTTTAATTATGTTCAAATCTAGTCATGAAAGTGATTGAAATTCCATTTACTGAAGCAAAAGCCCATCTTTCACGATACGGGCGCTTGGCCGAAGAGGGGCAAACGACGCTTGTGCTCAAGCATCATCGCTTGGCCTTTCAGATCACCCCGGTTCCACAGACCAGCAAGGCACGAACAAAAATGCCGGGGCTGGCGAGCGGACAAATTCATTTAGCTCCAGATTTCGATGCAACGCCTGAGGATGTGATTCAGGCCTTTGAGGGCGTCATGTGAACGCTTTGCTGGACACGAGCGTTCTGTTGTGGTGGTTGGGCGAACCGTCCCGGATCAAACCTGATTTGCTGGATGCATTAAAGGACGCAGAATCCGTGGTGTGGTTTAGTCAAATCTCGCTCTTGGAGATTCAGATCAAAGTTGGCCTCGGGAAATTACAGTTGGATTTCGCTGTAGAGCACATTCCCCGACTGGCGGAAAGGTCCGGACTCACCGCACTCCCATTGAGCAATGCGGCGATCTTCACTTTGCCGAAACTGCCGGATTTGCATCGTGACCCATTTGACCGCCTGTTGATTTGCGAGGCAATTCAGCAAGGCGTCCCATTGGTCACCCCTGATCAGGTTATCTGCCGCTATCCTGTGAAGGTCTTATGGGGGCTGACCAATTGAGGGTGCTGATGACGTTATCCGTTATTGCCGTCAATTTCTTTGATTTGAGGAATCCCGGCGACAGTCAATCGCGCTCCTCCTTTGTGATCAGCCTTGATCGTGTCAGGCGCTATTGGTAAGGTGTCTTGCATGAAAAGCCATGAGGACATTGATCAACGCAGTCTTGAACTTTCCCGGGTTATCGTCGCGCTTATTGATGCGGATCCGGCGCGAAAGGGATTACAAAAAGCGCGAGGCAATTGCGATCGTTGGCTGGCGGATCATCCAACTCCCGTTTAACTCCAATATTCGTTTGTTGACTACTATCCAGCAAACAAACGCTCAAAATTCACATTAGGATATAAATAATTGTGAAAATGGCTTTGCAGAATAATTCCCGGGCGGTGGCGGCGGATATGATTGCCCGCTGGATGGAGACGGGGGATTTCCCGGACCGGATGATGAATCGGGTTCGTGCTGATCGTGGCTTTGTGATGGAGGTCGTTTACGGCACTGTCAAATGGAAACGGGAATTGGAATGGGTGTTGAAGCAATGTATGAAGCAGATGCCGGCGATCCCGCTGCGTGCCCACATGATGGTCGGGCTGTATCAGATTCTGCACATGGACTCGGTGGAGCCTTATGCCGCGGTCAATGAGACGGTGGCGGCGGTGAAAGCGGTGTCGTCCCAGACCGAAGCCAATTTCACCAATGCGGTGCTGAGGCGTGTCCTGCGGGAAAAAGCGGAGGTGATTGCGGCCTTGAACCAGCAGCCTTCGGGCATCCGGTTGTCGCATCCTGAGATTCTGGTCAAACGCTGGATTGCCGCCTACGGGAATAATCAGGCGGATGCCTTGTGTAACTGGAATAACCAGCGTGCGGCGGTGATTCTCCGCATCAATACGACCCGGATTCAGATGGGTGATTTCAGGGACCGGCTGATGACGGCGGGCATGAAGGTGGATCCGCATCCCATGGATCCGGCCCGGTTCTGTACCTTGGGGAGGGGTGTCAGTGTGGAAGACATCCCCGGGTTTGAGGATGGCTGGTTCATTGTGCAGGATCCTTCCACGATTATGGCGGTGGAACTGTTGGCGCCCAAGCCGCAGGAGCGCATACTGGACGCTTGTGCTGCGCCGGGCGGAAAAACGGTGGCGATTGCCGAGGCCATGGAAGGGGGAGGGACGCTTACGGCCATGGATATTCATGCCGACCGTATGGGCTATCTCCATGAAAATCTGGTGCGCATGGGGTTTGCCGGCGTGCGTGTGATTGAGGGGGATATGACCGCCTGCCGGCCGGGCGGCGAGGGAGTGCCGGAACTGGCGGGACTGGTTTTTGACGGAATTCTGTTGGATGTGCCCTGCATGAATACCGGCGTGCTGCAGCGTCGTGCCGATGCCCGCTGGCGGTTTGCTCCCGATCGCCTCGGTTCAGTTTGTGCGACCCAGCGGGCGATTCTGGATGGCGCGGCTACCCGGCTGCGCATTGGTGGACGCCTGGTGTACAGCACCTGCAGTCTGGAAGCCGAGGAAGATGAAGCGCTCGTTGCCGCTTGGTTGAAAGATAATCCGGACTTTGAACTACTGCGCGATAAAAAGCTCTTCCCGCCCAAGGACGGAACGGATGGAGCTTACGCCGCCTTGCTCAGGCGGAATGCCTGAAACCCCTTTTTAAGAGTTGAATAAGACAGAGGTTGCGGGTAACTTTCAAGGAAAGACCGTCGAATGTGGGTGTGGTGCCTGCAATCAATGCTGGATCCGGACAAATGAGGAGTGGGACGATGAGCGCTCACAAATCAAAGAAACCTTCTAAGAGCGTGCGCATGCGGGCGGCGGAGTTGCAGCAAAGCAATGAGTTGCTCTCCTTGTTTATTACGAACTCACCTATCTACTCCTTTATCAAGGAGGTGACCCCCACTGAAAGCCGCGTATTGATTGCCAGCGAAAACTTCAAGGATATGATCGGCATACCTGGTTCTGAAATGACAGGCAAGACCATGGAGGAACTGTTTCCGGCCGAATTTGCCGCAAAAATCACCGCTGATGACTGGGAAGTCGTTTTCAATGGTAAAATTCTTCATCTGGATGAGGAGTTGAATGGCCGCAAATACATTACCATCAAGTTTCCCATTGTTCTGGACGGCAAGCACCTGATGGCCGGCTACACCCTGGATATCACTGAGCGTAAACGGGCCGAGGAGTCGCTGCGGAAGAGCGAGGAGAAATATCGCCTCCTTCATGAATCAATGATGGATGCCTTTGTCCGCGTGGACATGGATGGCGCCATCCAGGAGACCAATCGCGCCTGTCAGGATATGCTGGGCTATTCAGCGGACGAACTGAAACAGTTGAAATACTTCGACCTGACCCCTGCGAAATGGCATGCGTTTGAATCTCAAATCGTCAAAGAACAAATCATTCCGCGCGGCTATTCCAATGTCTACGAAAAGGAATACCGGAAAAAAGACGGGACGACCTTCCCGATCGAACTGCGGACCTTTTTGCTTCGCGACACGGCCGGCCAACCCTGCGGGATGTGGGCTGTTATTCGCGATATCACGATGCGTAAATATATGGAGGACCAGCTGTTTCAGGCGCAGAAGCTGGAGGCGGTTGGCCGGTTGGCCGGCGGCATCGCCCACGACTTCAATAATAAACTCCAGATCATACTGGGCTGCGCGGAAATTATTGCGGAAAGTCTGCCGCCGGATCATCCCGGTCAGGCCGGCCTCCAGAATATCCTGACGGCGGCGCACAGTTCGGCTGACCTCACCAGCAGACTGCTGGCCTTTTCCCGGAAGCAGATTGCGCAACCTGTGGCGTTGAATGTGCACGATGCAATTACCGGCAGTCTGAACATGCTTGAAGAGCTGGTTTACCAAAATGTCCAACTGCACCTGGGTGTGCCGCAGGACCTCTGGTGCGTTTTCATGGATCCCAGCCAGTTGGAACAGATCCTGATCAACCTGGTGGACAACGCGTGCGACGCCATCACCGGCAGCGGTCATGTTTTTATCGAAGCGGCTAATCGCACCCTCCTTGCGGAGGATTTCCAAGGCAAGTCAGATTTTGTTTCGCCCGGCGACTATGTGGAACTGACCATTCGTGACGATGGTGCAGGTATGGCGCCGCAGATTCTGGAACATATGTTTGAGCCATTTTTTACGACGAAGGGTGTGGGCAAAGGGACTGGTTTGGGGTTGGCAACCATTTACGGTATTGTCAAACAAAATGGCGGAGCCATCACCGTCCAAAGTGTTCAGGGGCAGGGGACCACGTTCACCATTTATCTGCCACGCACAAGCCCCGCCACCGTCCTCCCCGGAAAAGCAAGTGATTCGCGGCCTCGCACAGGCACGGAAACCGTCTTGCTGGTCGAAGACGAAGAGGCCGTACTGCACTTGACCTGCCGGCTGCTGGAGCAGCAAGGCTACAAGGTTCTGGCGGCCTCCTTGCCAAACCTGGCCCTGGAGATATGCGAACAATATCCCGAATCGATCCACTTGCTTCTGACCGATGTGATCATGCCCGACCTAAGCGGAAAGGAATTGGCAGACCGGGTCCTGAAAAACCGGCCAGATATCAGAGTCCTCTACATGTCCGGATTTACCGCGGAAATACTGCAGCAACGCGGGCATCTGCCGGAATCTTTGCGCTTGCTGCGGAAACCATTTACCAGTAAGACACTCGCGCAGCAGGTTCGCGCTGCGCTGGATAAAACTCCCCTGCCACCCACGCACGCGTGAGCATTCTTTTCGAACCAACTGGCCTTCAAGCGGACAACCGTTTCCCTGCGACATTCAGACACACGGGATGTCGCTAAAACCTGGTTGTGCGACATATTGACTCCTTGAAAATCTCGATCATGCGCAGGCACTTATTGTATAAAATAGTTGTAACGTATTTGTTGTGAGAATGTTAAGCAATGGTTTCCTGGTTTTTATCCGTTGTCTTGGCATGGTCGTTGCTATGGTTTACCGGTGTCATTCAATTAAGAATTTATTCGCACCAGTTTGCGATCAATCAGAAGGAGCTGGCTTATGGCTAAGGTATTAGGAATTGATTTAGGAACTACGAATTCTTGTATGGCGGTCATGGAGGGTGGTGAGCCTGTTGTGATCCCCAACGCTGAGGGAATGCGGACGACGCCTTCCATTGTGGCGTTCACCAAGACCGGTGAGCGGCTCGTCGGGCAGGCGGCCAAGCGCCAGGCGATCACGAATTCCCAGAGCACCATCTATTCTATCAAGAGGTTCATGGGGCGTAAATATGACGAAGTCACCCGTGAAATCTCCCTTGTGCCTTACAAAGTCGTCAAGGCCAAAAACGGTGACGCGCATGTTCAGGTGGGTGACAATACTTATTCCCCGCCGGAAATCTCCTCGATGATTCTGCAGAAGATGAAGGCTGATGCCGAAGCCTATCTGGGCGAGAAGATCACCCAGGCGGTTATCACGGTTCCGGCTTATTTCAATGACAGTCAGCGTCAGGCGACCAAAGATGCCGGCCGCATTGCCGGATTGGAAGTCATGCGCATCATCAATGAGCCCACTGCGGCTTCTCTGGCCTATGGTCTCGACAAGAAAAAGGACGAGAAAATTGCCGTTTACGATCTGGGTGGTGGTACGTTCGATATCTCCGTTCTGGACATCGGCGAAGGCGTATTTGAAGTCAAGGCGACCAATGGTGATACCCATCTCGGTGGTGACGACTTTGATGACACGATCATGACGTGGCTGGCGAATGAGTTCAAGAAGGAGCAGGGGATTGACCTGACCAAGGATCCCATGGCCAAGCAGCGCCTCAAAGAGGCTGCTGAAAAGGCCAAGTGCGAGCTTTCCAGCGCCCTGAGCACGGACATCAACCTTCCGTTTATCACCGCGGATGCGTCCGGTCCCAAACATCTGAATGTGACCCTCTCCCGTGCCAAACTCGAGCAGTTGGTCGACCCGCTGATTGAACGCACGATGCAGCCTGTGAAGAACTGTATGAAGGACTCCGGTCTTGCGACGGTGGATGAAGTGGTCCTCGTGGGCGGAATGACGCGTATGCCCAAAGTTCAGGAAATGGCCAGGAATCTCTATAACAAAGAACCGCATAAGGGTGTGAATCCGGACGAAGTGGTGGCCGTTGGCGCCTCGATTCAGGGCGGTATTCTGAAGGGCGAAGTCAAGGATGTGCTCCTGCTAGACGTGACGCCGCTGTCACTGGGTATTGAGACCCTGGGCCGCGTTTTCACGGCTTTGATCGAGCGGAACACGACCGTGCCTACGAAAAAGACGGAAATTTTCAGTACGGCCTCGGATAATCAGCCGTCGGTTGAAATCCACGTCCTGCAGGGTGAGCGCAAGATGGCGGATCAGAACAAGACCATCGGCCGGTTTCATCTGGATGGCATTCCGCCCGCCGCGCGCGGTGTGCCGCAGATTGAAGTGACCTTTGATGTGGATGCGAACGGGATTCTTCATGTGTCCGCCAAGGACCTTGGAACCGGGCGCGAGCAGAAGATCACGATCACGGCTTCCAGCGGGTTGACGGATACCGAGATCAAGGAGATGGTCAAGGATGCCGAGGAGCATGCGGATGAGGATCGCAAGAGCCGCGAAGCGGCTGAAACCCGCAACATGGGTGACAACCTGGTTTACCAGACCGAGAAGCTGATCAAGGATCAGGGCTCCAAGATGACGGACGACAAGAAGAAGCCGGTGGAAGCCGAGCTTGAGAAGCTGAAAGAGGCGCTCAAGGGCAGTGATTCCGATGCCATCAAGGCGGCCATCGAGGGGGTCAACACCGTGATGCAGGCCTTTACCGCGGAGATGTATGCCCAGGCCAAGACCCAGCATCCCGGCGGCGGGGAGGGTGGAGCCGGACATCCGGGGGCGGATGAGGGCGCCAAGGCCAAAGGTGGCAAGGATGACGTGATTGATGCCGATTTTGAGATGGTGGATGAGAATAAGAAGAAGTAAGGATCCCGCGCGGGGCGAGCAGTTCGCCTCCGCGAAGAAGTAGTAGAAACAAGAAAAGGAGAACCAAGTAGATGAAGATTAAGCCGTTAGGTGACCGGGTTCTGGTTGAACCCAAGAAGGAATTGGAAGTCAAAAAGGGCGGGATTATCATTCCCGACAGCGCGAAAGAAAAACCCACCGAGGGAACCGTGATTGCCATTGGTACCGGCAAGCGGGATGAGGATGGCAAGTTGATCCCGTTCACCGTCAAGGTGGGCGACACCGTGTTGATGCCCAAGTACGGCGGCACGGAAGTAAAGATCAACGACAAGGAATACCAGATCATGCGCGAAGAGGACATCCTCGGCATCGTCGAGTAATGTTTTTGGAATAGTCTGAAACAATAATAAAATAAGGAAATGGACAATGGCTGATAAAGGCAAACAACTCAAGTATGACAGCGATGCTCGCCAGGCGATGCTTCGTGGTGTGGAGAAGTTGAGCCGCGCCGTCAAGGTTACCCTTGGCCCGTGCGGTCGCAACGTGATTCTGGACAAGAAATTCGGTTCCCCGACCATCACCAAGGACGGTGTGACGGTGGCGAAGGAAATCGAACTTCCCGACCCCTTTGAAAACATGGGCGCGCAGATGGTGCGTGAAGTCGCGAGCAAGACCAGCGATACCGCCGGTGATGGCACAACGACTGCGACCCTGCTGGCCGAGAACATCTATCGCGAAGGCCTGAAGAATGTCACCGCCGGCGCCAATCCGATGAGCTTGAAGCGTGGTATTGACCAGGCTGTGACCGTGGTGGTGGACGCCATCGCCAAGCAGGCCAAGAAGGTCAAGGAACATGTTGAGATCGCCCAGGTCGCGACGATTTCCGCCAACGGCGAAATTGCCATCGGTGAGATCATTGCGGAAGCCATGGACAAGGTTGGCAAGGATGGCACCATCACCGTCGAAGAGGCCAAGGCCATTGAGACAACGTTGGATGTGGTCGAGGGCATGCAGTTCGACAAGGGCTACATCTCCCCGTACTTCGCCACGAACATGGAAGCCATGGAAGCCATCCTGGACGATCCTTACATCCTGATCTACGAGAAGAAGATCTCGAATCTCCAGGACATGCTGCCCCTGTTGCAGAGTGTGGCCAAGCTGAGCAAGCCGTTGCTGATCATTGCCGAGGACATCGAGGGCGAAGCCCTGGCGACCCTGGTGGTGAACCGCCTGCGTGGCACGCTTCAGATTTGTGCCGTCAAGGCCCCTGGCTTTGGCGATCGCCGCAAGGCCATGATGGAAGATATCGCCATTCTTACCGGTGGCAAGTGCCTGACGGAAGATCTCGGCATCAAGCTGGAGAGCGTCAAGGTTGAAGATCTGGGCCGTGCGAAACGCGTGACCATTGACAAGGAAAACACCACGATCGTGGAAGGCGCCGGGAAATCGACCGCCATTCAGGGACGTGTTGCCCAGCTTAAGCGTCAGATCGAGGAAACCTCCTCGGACTACGATCGCGAGAAGCTGCAGGAACGCCTGGCGAAGCTCGCCGGCGGTGTGGCCGTCATCAACGTTGGCGCGGCGACCGAGACCGAGATGAAGGAGAAGAAGGCCCGCGTCGAAGACGCCCTGCATGCGACCCGTGCGGCGGTGGAAGAGGGCGTGGTTCCGGGTGGTGGTGTGGCTCTGCTGCGCTGCTTGTCCGCTTTGGATAAGATGACCGCTGAAGGTGACGAGAAGATCGGTGTGGATATCATCCGCCGCTGTCTCGAAGCGCCTCTTCGTCAGCTTGTTGACAATGCCGGCCTCGAGGGTGCTGTCATTGTTCAGGAAGTCAAGAAGCTCAAGGGCAACATGGGTTACAATGTCGCAACCCGCCAGTATACCGACCTGATCAAGGACGGCGTTCTGGATCCGGCCAAGGTGACCCGCATGGCGTTGCAGAACGCGGCGAGCATCTCCGGTCTGCTCCTGACCAGTGAGTGCATGATTACCGAGATTCCGAGCAACGAAAAGCCGGCTCCGATGCCCGGCGGTGGTGGCGGAATGGGTGATATGGGCGGAGGGATGTACTAAGCCTGTATCGATAAACCGTTGATAGAAAACGGTTGACCTGTGTAAACGGGGCGCATACACTGCGCCCCGTTTACTTTTTCCTACATGGAGGTGGATTTTGAACGCAGAACTTATTGAACAAGCCAAATTGAAGATGACGTCAGTGCCCTTGCTGGTAAATATGATCTCACGGCGCGTGCGTCAGTTGAATGCCGGAATGCGGCCTTATATCAAGCCTTTGACGCCGCATGAAGAAAAAGTGGATATTGCCCTGCGCGAAATTATTGAGGGCAAGCTGACCGCCGAGATCGGTTTTTTTGATCCGTCCTCTCCGGGCTCCCCTGCCAGCCATTAAGCTATTGAGCTGGGACTGATTCATGGCGGCCGCTAAGGATAAAAAAGAGGCGGACAAAACCGCCACAAATCGCAAGGCGTTTCATGACTATTTTGTCGTGGAGCGCATTGAGGCCGGGATTGAGTTGCTGGGAACCGAGGTAAAGTCGGTGCGTGCCGGTAATGTGACCCTCACCGGTGGCTATGCATCTATTCTCGCTTCCGGGCGTGTGGTTTTGAATGATGTCCACATCGCACCTTATGAGTGTGGCAATCAGTTCAACCATGAGCCGACCCGCCCGCGCACCTTGCTTTTGAAGCGCAAAGAGATCGACAAACTCAAAAGCAAAATTGCCCAGCACGGGTATACGCTGGTCCCTTTGAAAATGTATTTCTCAAAGCGTTGGGCCAAGGTGGAATTGGGCCTGTGCAAGGGGAAACAGGACGGGGATAAACGGGATACGTTGAGGAAAAAAGATGCGGATCGTGAAACCCGTCGCGCCATGACGCGTGATAGATAGACTGTTCGGGCCTTTTTCTGATAGAGTTAAGGCTGTATGGATACGAAAGGATGGCATTATGCGTAATTTAGGATGGCCGGAATTGCTGGTGATTTTGCTGGTGATTGTTGTCTTGTTCGGAGCCCGTAAATTGCCTGACCTTGCCCGCTCTCTGGGCAAAAGCCTCAGTGAATTCAAAAAAGGCCGTGAAGAGGCCGAAAAGCCAGATTCAAAAGAGACTGAGAAAAAGGACGAGAAGTGACGGAGATAGTGCGCAGTTTGCAGTAGACAGTGGGCAGAACGTCCAGAACTTTCGATCTCTGCCTACTGCAAACTGCTCACTGATTACTGGCAACTGCCCACTGTTTACTTACATCCTGACGCTCGGTCGCCGGGCTTCAGTATCAAGCTGTTTCAGTGATTCCTTCACATCATTCAGCCACGGGCTTTTGGGATTGTTGGCTATAAAATCCTCATAGGTCGTGCGGGCTTCCGCGTGACGCTTCAAGTCCTGAAGGCAGCGTGCTTTGCCGAAAACCGCCATGGGCATCAGAAAGTGCTGGGGATTTTTGGCGGCGAATTCGCCAAACGCTTTGAGGGCAGCTTCAGGTCTATCAAGCCCCTCAGTGCAGTGGATGATCCCCAGTTCAGCTATGGCTGCCATGGGATGGGATGGGTACTTCGATAGGAAATCCTGATAACTGGACTGGGCGGCGATGAAATCGCCGTTATCATACTTGGCCTTGGCCGTCTGCAACAGGGCCAGCTTGGCCGCCGAGGTGCCGGGATACTGCGTCAGAATCGACTGCAGGGCCTGGGCGTTACGGGCCTCCCCGAGCATTCTGGAGGCTTTCTCCTCGTTATTGACATTGTGGGCCCGATAGAGGATCACCGAAAGAACGAGGATGGCGGCAATGCCTGCCGTAATGAGCCAGCTTCTCCATTCTTCATTTGCAGACGACAGGGTTTCGCCAAGTTCGTGACCGGCTGGCTGCAGAGGTGAGAGTTCGTTATTATTTGTCATGATACTTGATTCCTTCCCAACTAAAAAGTGGAGGCATTTAATACGGGTGTGACAGCTGAAGCAAGATCAAAATCAGACATCCCCTGTGAGGGTAGCGCGGATTCATAATTTGGCTAACCATGTGGATTTGCAGACAGTTACGAGC
>JBAXDB010000086.1:0-11295 GCA_037141135.1 bacterium
CGTACATCTTGACGGCCGTAAATTTATCCAGGGAAACAACCATTCCCTTTCCTAGATATCCCCGGCGCGGAAAATGATAAACAATATCTTTGGCAATTTCCTCAAGGCGATCATCCCGCTTGATCACCTCGATTTCCGCTGCAAACTTATTTTCCAGTTTGGCCTGCTGCGCATCATCCAGATTCTCGTCCTCCAGAATCTCGCAGAATTCCTCGCTCAGGTTATCGTTCTGCACGAGTACCTGTGGTACACGTTTTTCATAGAACAAGGGCACGGTGGCTCCGTCATCCATGGATTGCTGGAAATTATACTCAGAAACATAGTTGCCGAACCAGGCATTGGTCTTGCGGTCATGACCTAGCAGCGGGGTGCCGGTAAAGGCCAGGTACTGAGCCTTAGGCAAGCCTTGCCTCATATTCTCCGCCAACGACTTGTATTGGGTGCGATGGGCTTCATCCACCATCACCACAATGTCACGGCGATCCGATAACAAGGGATAGTTCTTCCCCTTCTCCCACCGGAATTTCTGAATTAGAGTAAAAACAAGGCGCTTGTGCTGCCCGAGAAACTTCCTCATCTCCTCACTGTTATTGGGTTGGGCAGCCTCGGCTTTGGTCACTGTACCGGTGTGGAGGAAATTACGGTAGATCTGCCCATCCAGATCTTCACGATCCGTCACGACCACAAAGGTGAAATCGCCCGTCTGTTTACGGAAGATTTTTCTGACATAGAAGATCATGGCGAAGCTTTTACCCGCCCCCTGCGTATGCCAGAACACGCCCAGTCGCCCTTTCAGTTTTTCTCGTTCAGTAAACGACTGGTAAGCACGATTGACACCAATGAACTGATGGTTCTGGGCAATGATTTTCTGGGTTTCTTTGTAGTAGAGAATGAAATTCTCCACATAATCCAGCAGGCGCTTTTTCAAGAACAGCCCGGCAATCACGCCCTCCAGACTCGTGCCCTTGCGCTTGATCTCCGCGCGGTCGATCTTCTCTTTTTCATCCTCGGCTCTGAGCCAGTTAAAGAAATGCTCCCATTCTGCCGTGATACTCCCAACTTTTGTCTCAATGGCGTTCGACACCACACAGAACGCATTGGTCAGGAATAACTGGGGAATATCCTTTTTGTAATTCGTCAGATTGTCATCGTACGCGGTCTTGAGTTTTACATTCGAGTTCTTCAGTTCAATGAAAACCAGTGGAATGCCGTTAATGTAGAGAAGGACGTCGGGCCGCCTGAAATTTCGATCGCCTTTCACCCAGAGTTGCGTCACGGCCAGATACCGGTTCTGGTCCGGCTCATTGAATTTGATCAGGTAGACACGCCCCTGTTGCTTATTTCCCCTGGCGTTGTCGAAATCAACAGGGATACCATCGCGTAACAGACCGTAGATTTCTTGATTTGCCGCGATAAGCGACATGGCCCGCCGTTTGTCCAAGATCGTTTCCAGTGCGCCATCAATTGTCGATTCCGGGATGTCGGGATTAAGCCGGATGGCCGCCTCTCTCAAGCGATCGGCCAGGATGACATCGTTTTTGCTTGTTCTGCCGGAATCATCGTTCAGATCATCAGGCTCTTCCGTATGACAATTGAGCACATCAAACCCCTGAACATGCTGGAGTTTCTGCAGGAGCGCCCGCTCAATCTGATCTTCTGAGATAAAGTTAGGCATTCGACCTTATTTGAGCAAGTCGGTGGTCACTGGTAATAGTTGATGTCGCGAGCTCATAGCATCAGGCGTGACAGCACACCTTGGCTTGACGACGTTTGACACCATGTGCAATCGAACTTTTGACCGGCCGCCGCGCAAGGGTGTGAATATCTCCCAATGCAATAACGAACGACATTCTCTCCGAGTTGCGGGCTTGCACCTTGGCATCTGGGGGGATACCCGCCCCGATTTCCAGATCGCCTTCGGCGGCAATATGAATTTCATACCATTTCTTGGAGTGTTTTAGTTTCATGATTTCCCCGGTTTCTGGCGGAACATATCCGCCTGTTTTTCAGTCAACTCGTAATACATGAGGTTCTGGTGCGGCCCCGGATCACGTTGGACCGCAGTCATCCCGCAAGCCGTCTTGTAAAAAGTCTCGGCAGCAGGCAGGGAATGTAACCCGGCTCTTCCCTTATACCCCATGTCGACACTCAATTGAATCGCCATTGCCACAAACGCAGTTCCGACACCACGGTAGCGAGGAGGCTGCTGCACCTCGGCACGATTCCATGGAGCGGTTGCAACGAATTCAATTTACACCAATGGTTTCCCCGCCTGGACTGCAAGCCTTGCTTGAGCTGTATCGCTGGCAAGCATCAACCCCTGCAACTCATGCCGACACACAATCGCAAAGGAATGATATTGCAACAAGGGCCGCCAATGATTGGCCTTATTCTTCCAATCCCAATGATGATCTTCCGGGCTACCAGACACAACCCGCCCCGCACAGTGAGCCTTCATGAGCGGCCGCCATGTTGCATCCCACATTGCCAGATGAACGTCACTTACCTCGTCATACAACTCTGCCGCGACCAGTTTTCCGGTCGCGCTTTCCTGCAAATAGATCTTGCTTGTCGTCATGTGGCTACACCAGAACCAGCTCGGTCTTCTCTTTCGTTAGCTCGTCTTCCACCATTAGTTTATGGCCCATCTGAACCTTCGAGTCAACCGCCTGCAACAATCGGAGCGCAAGTTTCATCACTCCGGTTTTACTTAATTCCTTCTTCTCTGCCAAACTATCCAACACAGCCATTTCGCGCGCTGTCAGGTTTAGCGTCATCGTTCGTTTGTCAGGCTCTTTCATGGTGTAAATATACCATGATCAACGATAATTTCAAGTATATCATTATGTATTTTTAGCTATTTCGCACTTATCTTTTAGCTATTTTATGCATTCAGAAGAAAGCATATTTTGTTCATGATTATCATAATGTTCACGCATACGTGAACATAGCCTGTTTCGTGAACATCGGCATACTCATTTCCACGCCTTTTCCGATGCCGAAGCGTGCGCGGTTTACTCTGCCTTTAGGTCCACCACCATGCCGGGTGGGAATTGAATGTCGAGGTCTTCGACGGAAAGTTTGCCGGAAATGAGGCGGGGGAGGAGGAGGTCGCGGGTCTTTGTTAGATATTCTACAGAATTACTCAGGCTCTCGATCTGCTGGTCAATGCTGACGGCAATAGCCTGAAAATGTTCAACAAGGTTATCCTCGGGTTGGAGAATCTGAAACTTCGCCAGTTCATCTTTCCCAACTGAATTAAAAATCGAACCATTACCAATGATGTCCTCGTTGGCGAATACGACTTTGAGTAAATAGAACAGATAGGCATTAACTCCCGGTGACAATCTTACAGGGGCAAAAAGATAGTTATGTAATCCTCAAAAAGCGACCCTTCTTTTATGGAAATCACCCGTCACTGTGGCACAGGATCCTCCACAATCGCGTCGGCCGGAGCACCTTCGTCAAGAGGCGGCGTGGCGGCAGTCGCTGGGGTTTCGGCAATTGGCGTGTCAGGAGGAAGAGACGAAGGGGGCTCGGGTTTCGGCAGGGATATTAACCCCCTCCGTCTTGCCTCTGATGGCATAAGAAACAGTCGTAGGCGACACCCCAGCCGCCATCGCAATGTCCCGAATGGTTACGAAATTACTCAAGTGAAACGTTGTATTAAACAATTTTCAGCAGTGCGAGAGCAGTATTCAGGATTCAGGATAATCTCTTCCCGCTCAGCCGCCAGAGAAAGCTGAGCGAAGCTTCTCCATGGTCACGCCTGTTGGGGGCTGGGTGCGCTCCAAATAGCGCTGGACGTATTTTCCAATGATATCGGTTTCAAGATTGACGGTGTGGCCTCGCTTCAAGGCCTGAAGCGAGGTATTTGCCAGAGTGTGAGGGATGAGGTGTACCGTGAAGGACTTCGGGCGCAACTCCGCGATCGTCAGGCTGATGCCGTCGATCGCAATGGAACCCTTCGGGACAATCCCCCGCAGGAGAGGTTCAGCACAGGAAACTTCAAGGACCCAATCTGGGCCTTTCTGATCAAATGCCAACACCATCCCCAGACCGTCCACGTGGCCGCTGACGATATGGCCGCCCAGCCGTTCATCGGCACGCAAGGCACGTTCGAGATTCAGGGGTGCCCCGGTTTCCTTTTTGCCAAGATTCGTTCTATTCACGGTTTCGTTGAGAACATCACAGGAGAATTCGACGGATCGAATCGCCGTCACGGTCAGGCACACGCCCTGCACCGCCACACTTTCGCCTTGGATTAAAGGCGAATCCCAGGCGTCATGCTGAATGGTGAAAACCATGCCATCGCCCCGCGGCTTTTTCCCCGCCAGCTTCCCAACCTTTTGAATTAAACCCGTAAACATAATTTCACTCCTTACCTGACGCACCTAGAATCGTGAACGTAAGCGGATCATCACATCATCGCCAACAAGGCGCGACTCCACCACTTTCATTCGCGGGGCTTTGGCCAATGCCCAATTGACCGCACCGACCGAGGCCGAGCCCTTACAACCTAAAATCACCGGCGCGACGAACAGCAGCATCTCATCCACCAGTCCAGCCTTCAACAGCGAACCCACCAACACTCCGCCACCTTCACACGCGACGTGCATCAGCCCCTGGGCATGCAACGCCTTCATCAAAGCCGGCAATGACACGCCTCGTCCTGATGCTGGCAGCACCATCACCTGCGCGCCACGTCTGGCATAGATTTCACGCTGATGTTCGGGACAGTGTTTGGTGGTGGCCAGAATGGTGCAGGCCGCAAACTCATCTGTAAACACCTGGGATCGGGGCGGGACCTTGCCGAGAGCATCAACAATGACCCGATAGGGCATCCGCCCCATGGCAGGCCGTGGCAATAATGAAGGGTTATCCTGGATCACCGTACCAGCCCCCACCATGACGGCATCCACGCGTCGCCGCAACTCCTGCACCTGCACGCGGGCTTCGGGTCCGGATAACCATTGGGAGCAACCTGAAATATCGGCAATACGGCCATCCAGCGACGTTGCCAGTTTCACCGTTAGATAAGGCCGGGTTCGGAGCATGAAAGACGTGAATGGTCTCAGTATTTCCGCAGCTTCTGCCGCCCCAACCCCGCAGTCGACTTTCACACGGGCCTGCCGCAACAACCGAAAGCCTTTACCCGCATGCCTGGGATTCGGATCGGCAATGGCGCACACAACACGCTGAATGCCTGCCGCGAGTATCGCATCGGTGCAGGGAGGTGTATGCCCCCAGGAGGAGCAGGGTTCCAGCGTCACATAAAGCGTGGCGCCTATAGCGCGGAGACCGGCCTGCCGCAGAGCATAAATTTCGGCGTGGGGGCCACCGGCCTTGCGGTGGTAACCGCGACCAATGATCTTGCCGGCCTTAACAACCACCGCGCCCACGGGGGGATTGGGCCGCGTCAGGCCTTCACCCAGTCGGGCAAACCGTAACGCCTCAGTCATCCATTTTATGTCGTCGGCTTGAGATTTACTCATATTATCGTCGTAGCCCCCTCACCCTAACCCTCTCCCTCGAGGGGAGAGGGAATAGATAGTCATCTTCACCAGCACCCCCGCCCTCCCTGAAACATTCACATCCCCAGGAAACCCTTCACGAACTCCTTGGAATCGAAGGGAGCGAGGTCATCTTCACCTTCTCCCAGCCCCACAAAATGGACCGGCAAATCAAGTTCTTTGCGAATGGTGAAAATGAATCCAGCCTTGGAAGACCCGTCCAGCTTGGCAATCACCACCCCGGTCAGATCCACGCACTCCTTGAACATTCTGGCTTGGGTGATCGCATTGTTCCCAAGGGTGGCATCCAGGACGATCCAGTTTTCATGAGGTGCCCCCGGGAGCGCCTTGCCGATAGAACGTTGCACCTTCTGAAGTTCATCCATCAGCGGCTGTTTGGTATGCATACGGCCGGCGGTGTCGATCAGCACCACGTCGGCTTTCCGCGCTACCGCTGCCTTGACGGCATCGAACGCCACTGCGGCAGAGTCGGCCCCATGGGCACCCACCACAACATCCAACTTGAGACGATCCGCCCATAATTTGAGTTGATGCGCACCCGCCGCGCGAAACGTATCAGCAGCGGCCAATAGCGGAGTGAGGCCCTGCCGCTTAGCCAGATGACCCAGTTTCGCGGTGGTGGTGGTTTTTCCCGAGCCATTCACCCCGGTAATCAGAATGACTTTGGGTGAGGCGGGCAGTTTCCACTGATACGGGGCCTGTTCAGGAAATGCCGCGAGAAGCATCGCCTCAACGTGATGGGTAATGTCGCCACTACCGGCCTTGCGTTTTAAGCGGGAAATCCATTCTTCGACCAGGCGGGGTGCAATATCCGACTGGATCAGCAATTTCTCCCACTCGGCCAAAGCCACGGGATCGGCCTTTGCCAAGCCGGGAATCAACCGTGCCAGCCCCCCTGCAATTTTGTCGCGTGTTCGCGCAAGTGCCGTCAACCATGACTTCATGACTCTTTTCCTGCGGCCTCAATATCACGATGGACCCGATCCAGCACGCCATTAACAAAGCGGCCGGACCCCACATCGCCCATATTTTTAGCAATGGCAACGGCCTCGTCAATGGAGACCGCATGGGGAATATCCTTACGGAACATCATCTCGTAGACGGCCAGTCTAATTACATTACGATCCACTGTGGCCATGCGCGGCAAATCCCAGTTCTGAGCACATTTCGCGATCACTGCATCCACACAGAAACGGTTATCCATCACCCCACGCACCAGTTCTTCGACGAACTGCCGGGTTTTAGCCGAAACCTTTCGCTCCAGCCAATAGGAGGCCAAAGTGGTATCCAATTCACCCGGATTAAAATCCAGTTGAAACAGGATCTGCACCGCTGATTCGCGGGCATCGCGTCGGGACCCCATGTTAGACTCCCATCTGTTTGCACAAGTTCGCCATCTCAATGGCGGCAAGCGCCCCACTCCAGCCTTTATTGCCAGCCTTGGTGCCACACCGCTCAATGGCCTGTTCAAGGTTATCGGCCGAGACCACGGAATTGATGACCGGCACCTGCTTTTCAAGCGCAATACCCGACAGCGCCCGTGACACCTGCGCGTTAATCAGATCCGCATGCGGCGTTGCCCCTTGAATGACCACTCCAAGCGCCACAATGGCGTTCTGC
This sequence comes from bacterium, assembly GCA_037141135.1. Taxonomy (GTDB): domain Bacteria; phylum Verrucomicrobiota; class Kiritimatiellia; order CAIKKV01; family CAITUY01; genus JAABPW01. Next base: position 7,155 of record JBAXDB010000086.1, read on the forward strand.
CCCCCTTTGGCGGCCAGTTGCTGGACAACAAAAGGCAATTCATTGGCGCCTGGAACCCAGGCCACCGTAATATCTTTTTCATGCACGCCATGGCGCACGAAACAATCAATGGCGCCCCCTACCAATTCCTTGGTAAACAAGTCGTTGAAACGGCTGACCACAATGGCGAATTTAAGTCCTTGTCCAATCAGATTGCCAGATACTTCTTTTACGTTTGTACTCATTGTTTTCCCTTTCCTAAATTCATCACTCCGCATTCCACACTCCGTATTTCGTTCACAGCCAGTGCCCCATCTTTTTCTTTTTCGTCGCCAGATATCGCCGGCTGTGTTCGTTCGATGGCAGGATCAGCGGAACCCGCTCAGCGATGGTCAGACCATACGCTTTTAGCCCAACCACTTTGCACGGATTATTGGTTATCAGCCTGATTTTGGTCAATCCGAGATCTGCCAGAATCTGCGCGCCAACGCCATAATCCCTTAAATCAGCCTTAAACCCAAGCTTTTCATTGGCTTCAACCGTATCAAGCCCCTTTTCCTGCAACGAATAAGCGTGCAGTTTGTTCGCCAGACCGATCCCCCGCCCTTCCTGTCGCATATAGAGGACGACGCCCACTTTTGCGTGCGCCACCATATCCATGGCCTTGGCAAGTTGGTCCCCGCAATCACAACGCAAAGAGCCAAATACATCCCCTGTCAAACATTCGCTGTGCACCCGCACGAGGGGCGACTTCGCCTTGCGGGGATCGCCCATGACGAGTGCTAAATGATGCTCATTACCTATCAGCGAGCGATAGAGCTTCAGCTTAAACAAGCCATGCCTGGTAGGCATCTCCACGGTTCGCTCCAGTTCAACCAGACGCTCCTCACGCCGGCGGTATTCAATCAAACTCGCAATAGTAGCCATTTTCAGGCCGTGTTTCCTGGCAAATTTAGTCAGTTCCGGCAAACGCGCCATCTCGCCGTTGTCCTTCATGATCTCACAGATCACGCCGGCAGGCGCCAAGCCCGCCAGCCGGGCAAGATCCACCGCCGTTTCGGTATGGCCCGCCCGACACAACACGCCACCTTCCCGTGATTGGAGCGGGAACACATGCCCGGGACTGATCAGGTCGCGCCGCTGTGAACCCTGCGCAATCAGAGTCTTAATAGTCTTTGCCCGATCATGTGCGCTGATCCCGGTGGTAATCCCCGCATGGGCATCCACCGACTCCATGAACGCCGTACCAAAATGATCGCCCCCACCCCGGTTCACCATGCTCCGGATGTTCAGTTTATCCAGCCGGTCTTTGGTCATGGCAACACAAATGAGGCCGCGTCCGAAGCGCGCCATGAAATTAATGGCGCTATCCGTCACTTTGTCAGCGGCCATGATGAGATCTCCCTCGTTCTCACGATTCTCATCATCGGTGACCACTACCATTTTCCCGCGACGGATATCCGCAATCACCGCCTCAATCGGGTCAAAAATAACTTTCTTTTTGCTCATAGCCATGCCTCAAAAAAAATCCCGGAGACCATTTAGATCTCCGGGACAATGAACGGCAAAATACAAATGCCGGTTCTGTCTTCTCCCATCCAGACTGAGAGGCGCATTCACGCCACCATCACTGTCGGCCACGGCATTTCACCGTGTCTGCCCTGCTTTCGCAAGACTCGCGGGCTTTAACCGCCGGTTGGGATTATCCATCCTTCGATGAAGCACCCTGTCCCGAAGACAACCACATTACTCAATAACACGCGCAACATTTCTCTGTTGCGCTTGGCACCTTAATACAACAGCGGTCCTTTTTCAATGTCTTTTCGGGCATTATCAGTTGTTTGAAAGTTGTTAAGTTGCCTGGTTGTTGAGTTGCTGCGGACCGATCCAGCCTGAAGTCCTTAACAACTCAACAACTTGACAACCAGCAACTCTCTTACTTGGCGTGTTTAGCCAAGTAAGACGCCACACCGGCGGCGGTGGGCTTCATCGCCTCTTCGCCTTCTTTCCAATTTGCGGGACACACATCGCCGTGCTCTTCATGAAACTTCAGGGCATCCAAGGTGCGGACAGCCTCCTCGACATTGCGCCCGATCGGAAGGTCATTCACCAACTGGTGACGTACAATTCCTTTTTGGTCTATCAGGAACAACCCGCGCAAAGCCACCGCATCATTCAACAACACATCATAGTCCCTGGCAATTTTCTTGTCCAAGTCCGCCACAAGCGGGAAGGAAATCTCGCCGATCCCGCCCTTTTCAGCGGGGATCTGACGCCACGCAAAATGGGTGTACTGGGAATCCACAGAGACCCCCAACACGACCGCACCCTTCTTCTCAAAGGCCTTCACCGCCTTGTTAAAGGCCAAAATCTCCGAAGGACACACAAACGTGAAATCCAACGGATAGAAAAACAACACCACGTACTTCCCGCGATAGGAAGACAGGGTCAGTTCCTTGATCTGGTTATCAGGCATCACCGCTTTGGCGGTAAAATCAGGTGCAACTTTTGTTACTAATACGGACATTTTATGTTCTCCTTTATTTATTTGTTACTTCCACACTACCATCGGCGCTCGCCGGTTAATTAACTCACGCGTATAATGACACCACCGCCGTATCTTTATCAAGTTAATTCGTCTATACCAGATCAGCGATAGTTATTTCTTTTAACCGTTTATCCACTTCGCCTTGAATGCTGGAAAATTCGCGTTGCATTGTACACAAGGCCGATCGATTGCAGGATTTGGGATCAGCTGTGCAAAGGCTCAGTTCCGCGCCTCTGGGCCCCGTCAACTTTACAATATCATACAGAGAGATGGCTTGGGGAGCCTTGGCCAAGGCCACGCCGCCCCCCTTCCCGCGTCGACTCTCAATCAAGCCACCCTCCACCAGCCGCTTGACTAACTTCCTCAAAAATCGATACGGGATATCCATCTCCTTGGCCACTTCGGCAGAGGAGGCGGATAAAATGCCCCTTTTTTTCCTATTCGCCAGCGCCAAAACAAGGCGCATGGAATAATCAGTTTCTCGCGTAATCATAAGGTCCTTTAATATTGATAAGCGTTCTGGGTCATGATATCTGCGAAAACATGCGGAGCGTGCTGGTTAAGTTCTTTCAGGATAGCCAGGCAAACCTCGCGGATTTCCCACTGAGCGCGCCGATGACAACGAACGTGGAAAACATGTCGCCATTCACGGAAATTTGCCGAGACCACCAATTCAGTGGTGCAGGCATTTGGTAGCACAAAACGGGCATCTTCACTTTTCAGCCCTTTGTCCTTCCATTTTGTATACATATCCCGGATGGTCGCCATATCGTGATCATACTCAGGCTTATCCGCCGCACTCACAGCAGGCGGGACCACCCACCCGAACGTGGATTCCGAGACATAGCGCTGACTTTTCTGGGAAACGGACAGCAAGCGGTGCCGGACCAACTGGTGGGTCATGGCGCGGGACACATCGCTGATCCGGAACGTAGCGTAGGCATGCTCAAAAGGGGATTCATGCCCCATGGCAATGAGCTTTGGGAGCAGTTCTCCCAGTTTTTCAGGGGCCATTTTATCCCCGCTCTGATAACAGGTTCGAGCGGCAATTTCGATGATACGTTCTGCGTCCGGCGTGATGGCAAGAAGTTCAATTTTCATGCCGCCTAGTGTAAATGCTAAGGGCCACCCGTTTCAAGCGCATCTTTGCCGCCCTGAGTGCTTTTAAATCGAACAGACAGGACAATGGGGATCGCGGGTGAGCGCCACTTCACGAAATCTCATGGTGAGGGCGTTGAAGATTAAAAGCCTGTTGGTAAGCAACTCCCCGATATTTAACAGATATTTAATGGCTTCCATGGCCTGGATGGAACCGATCACACCGGGAACTGGCCCCATGGGTCCCGAGGGCACGCCGGCAGGCGGCGGAGCATCTCCAAAAACACACCGGTAACAGGCGGTCTGTCCCGGCAACACCGTCATAACTTGTCCCTGAAAAGCCAGAATCCCTGCATGGACATAGGGCTTATTATATTTATGACAAGCTTCCGCGATGATGAATTTTGAATCAAAGTTATCCGTGGCATCCATGATCACCTGATACTCCTTGAGTAACTCAGCGGCATTTTCAGACTGGAAGCGGCGCCGATAAGGTATGACGTTGACATCAGGGTT
>JBAXDB010000087.1:0-11281 GCA_037141135.1 bacterium
TCTCTGCCTTCCAAGCAGATGGTCGCCGGTTCGAACCCGGTCGCCCGCTCCATCCTTCGCTCGGCGCTAACGCTTGAGCTACGGATGGTCTACGATCAAGAAAAAAGAGCCGAGCGAAGGATGCCCTCCGAAGCACAAGGCTCCGCCGCAGTGCGTAGGAGGGCACGACTATAGGATGTACTTCGTCTATTTGATTCGCAGCATATCCCGACCCAATAAAACGTATGTGGGTATGACTGAGGATATTGAATCTCGAGTGAATGCCCACAATTCGGGCCAATGTTGCCCTATACGTCCAGATTTCCTCCGTGGGAAATGATAACCTATGTAGCCGTGCGTACTGAAGATCAGGCTCGGAGGATTGAAAAGTATTTTAAGACAGGCTCGGGCCACGCATTTGCCCATAAGCATCTTTGGTAACCGTCGCTTCGCAGCTTACGCCCTGAGTCAGTGAGTTTCAGCGGGGCACAACTTCACCCCACACTGGTTTTGAAACGGACAGGCCCGGCAAAAATTCAGATTAAATTGACGGCTGAAGACGTCGATCAGGTTCTCGATGAAATCCTGTGTGGCCACCCTGTCGTCAATGTCCCTGTTCAACTGTTCGCTGAGAACACTCCTGTTTTCGGCGATAGCATTGCGGAGACAAATCCGCTCAGCTCCGATATAAGCCGCTGCACACCTACACCCATTCATGACACCCTCCCTTCTCGTGATATTCCCCTCTCTTTTCCTGAGAATAGAATACCATTTTCAGCGGGATACAATGTCAAGACAACGTAAAAAATATCGCCTTTTAAAGGGCAATCAGCGCATGACCTTAAGCTGGAAAGCGGCGAGTTTTTTTATGACCTCTCCGATTTTCTGGATCGGAGGTAATATTGTTGTGCGGAAATGAAAGGTGCCAGGCGCCTGGCCGAACCCGGATCCCGGGACCACGCAGATGCCGGTTTCCTCGAGCAGGCGCATGCAGTAATCGTCATCTGTCATCCCCGGTGGGAGGGTGATTTTCGGGAAGGCGTACATCGCGCCGGCCACATGCTGGCAAGTGATTCCCGGAATCTGGTTGAGCCCCTCCGCCACCAGCCTGGCTCGTACCCGCAGGGACTCAAGGATGTCGGAGCGTTCTTTGGTGTAACTGTCAAAAGAGGGTTTGCCTGGTTGAGGCGGGGAGACCATCAAAAATGTTGTCACCTGTCCAACGGTGTTGGCGCAAAGGGATACCGACCGCATTTTGGTAATCTCAAGCAGCACATCGCCCGGGATATTACGGCATTCGAAATATCCCCCGCGAATCCCGCATTCGCCCAGAAGCCCTTTTGAGCAGGAGTGAAAACTGAATAAGGAGACGTCTTTGATGTGGTGCTTTTCCAGCACCTTGGCAAACGAGATAAACGAATCAGAGGACAGATAAATATTATCCTGATATACCTCATCGGCAAGTATGGCAAGATGGTGTTTTCTGGCAAAATTGATCACCATCTCGATGTTCTTTTCGTCCAGCACCGCGCCGGTTGGATTGCCGGGGTTAATCACGCAAATGGCTCTCACGCGGATTCCCTCTTTACCGGCCTTGAGGTAAGCCTCTTCGAGTTGCCCGAGGGTTAATTTCCAGCCTGTGGCTTCGTCGAGGTAGTAATCAACCCGCCGCCCCCCGTACATGGTAATGGTGGCTGAATATAATGGGTACTGCGGGATGGAAACCATAATCCCGTCATGCGGGGAGGAGATCATGATTTCAAGGATGGCCTGAACGCCCTTACTGGCCCCGTCAGTCAGGTAGATCGTTTCAGGATCGGCTGTGATGCCGTCGCGTTTTTCGATAAAGTTTGCCACAGCCTCGCGGATAAAGCGCAAGCCTTTGCTATCAGTGTAAGCACCGAACCCATACTTGCTTTGCCGGATGATGTATTTGGCCATTTCGATCACATCGGCGGGAAACAGATCTTTTCCGGTAATGAGTAAATCCGGGTACGAAATAAGCGCGAGGATCTGCCTGATCCACGTCAAAGGCTTTTGGCCAAGGGACTGTGGGTTCCCGATATTGCAGTATATTATTTCGCGCCCTTCGCGCTCCAGATTGGCGGCACGGGCTACAATGGGCCCACGAACTGCATATTGGGTTTCCCTAACAGTTTTGCCGATATCTTCCAGTCTTACTGCCATGACACTTATCCTTGTTTAGCCTTATTGTGAAGAGAGGGAAGATTGTAAATAGTCCGTGGATTATCAAGTCATTTCTGCGGTCAAGCCGGTTAAACTCTCAATAGCCCTTATTACCTGATCAGGGTCGGCAAGCGTATTTTTGCAGGGGCCCTCCGGGGTCGTATTAAGCACGCCCAGGACGGGTTTTGGGAATGCGGAAAAGATGCCCTGCACAAGTTCCTTTTCGCAGGCCACAGCGACCACGGCCTTTATTTCCGGCTGCCGGGTCCGCGCCAGGGCATCCCTGCCACCGCCCACCACGCAGGCCACCACCCCGAAGTCGTCCCGGACTCCTGTCAGGGCCCCTACGCTGCACTGGCCGCAGCGCTTGCATTCATCGAGGCTGTGAACCACATTGCGGGGGCACGATTGCTTGTGAAGACAGTGCGGCAGAAGCAGCAGAATCTCCGCCGGGCGTACCCTGATCCGCCGCCAGCGCACCAGCCTGTTATTCCATTTTATGATCCACTTATGATATGACACCGAATCTCTCCCCTGCTTCCCGCTTCATTTGTGAGACCAAATAGTATATTAATCACATCCGTATGACCACATGCAAGGAAGAGAGTCTGTATGCAGAACCAAACCAGTGAGACGTCCGGCGCGAAGGTTGTTGTACTCATCACGCCACATGGGTTTTGTGCGGGAGTTGAGCGTGCAGTCGAGCTCGCTGAAGGGATGCTCCGGACCTATCCACTCCCAATATATTGTTTGAAACAAATCGTGCATAACCGGCAGATTATTGAGGATTTGACGGCCAAGGGCATGGTGTTTGTCCGCGACATCTGTGAAGTGCCTCAGGGCGGCACGGTCCTGTTCAGCGCTCACGGGGTTCCTCCCGCCACGCGCGAAACAGCGAAAGCCAAGAATTTACGCGTGGTGGATGCGACCTGTCCATTCGTGTCCAAGGTGCATCACGAGGTCAGGCAGTATGCAGCCATGGGATCTACCGTGCTCCTGATCGGGCATCATAACCACGATGAAATCATCGGGGTTGCCGGCGAAGCGCCTGAGCACGTCATGGTCATTGCGTCGGAGGAGGAAGCCCGGGCCGTGACCGTGCCGGACCCAGGTAAAGTTGCAGTTCTCACGCAAACGACCCTGAGTCTGGATGAAGTGGCCCAGGTTATGGCGATTCTCCGTGAGCGATTCCCTGCGCTGAAAACGCCGCCAGAGAGCGATATCTGTTATGCTACCCGGAACCGGCAGCAGGCGGTCCGTCTTTTCGCCAAACAGGCTGACGCCATTATCGTGCTGGGTGCGGAGAACAGTTCCAACTCAAACCGGCTGGTTGAAGTGGCCCGCGCAGCGGGGTGTTATGCCATGCTGGCGAGTTCGCTGGAAATGCTGGACACCATTCCTCTGGATAAGATCACCATACTCGGCATTACTGCAGGCGCTTCAACCCCTGAATATTTCGTGCAGCAGGCCATCGCCCACTTGAAAACGCGGGGGTTTAATTTTGTCACAGAGCAGGTCCTCGTCAAAGAAAACATCCACTTCCCCTTGCCGAAGGAATTCAGGAAATCACCGGCCCCCTCACCCCAACCCTCTCCCGCGAGGGGAGAGGGAGAAAAAATGGCGGTAATCTACTCCCTCTCCCCGCGCGGGAGAGGGTTGGGGTGAGGGGGGGCTGAATACTGAATGGTTGCTTAGGTTGCGCATTACTCCATCGCCGGCAAAATACCTTCATTGACCAGTTCCTGATCAGTTTCAGGGGTAAGCGGGATGGGGAGGGGGGTTTGCCCGCTTCGAATCAATTCTTTCTGATATTGCTGGAGGAGTGAATTGACTTCTGCCGGCGACAATTCCGCATTGTCGGAACTATTGAGCAGACGAAGGAGGGCCTGGGCGGTATCGCTTATGGGCACGGCTTTGCCGGAAGCATCGGTCTTCTGGCGACCAGCCCGCACCGAAGCCACTGAGGTGGCGTCTGCGGTCTTGGATTCCTTGGCATGTAAGGCCTCCATCGCCTGGATCTGCTGCAGCTCCTTGCGCAATCTGGCTTCACGACGGGCGGCATAAGACGAGCGTGCTGTTGTTGGCCTTGAGGCCACCACCGGAGCAGCACCAGGCTTTGCGATGGCTTGCTGTATTTGAGGAGGTTGCGCTTTGCCGACGACCTCGAAAGAATTGGATCCGCCTGACATGGAAACCCAGTAATCCTCCGGAGCACGTTTGAGTCTCGCCTTTTCCTTCACATAGTCTGCCTCGACCACTTCGACGCCCTCAACACTGTCGCCGATCCCCAGCATGACGCTCTGCTTGGTTTTCAAATCAACCAGTCCAACCTGAATGACCCCGCTGTCATTGCGGGTTACCGCGACCATCTTGAACTTGGCGGTAAACGATTGGTCCGGCGAAATCCTGGGCAGTTCAACAGAAGGTGGCACAGACTCCACGCCAAAGGGTTGCCGTTCCAGAATGACAACATAACGGTCAAAATCCTGAGGTGAAGGTAAGGGGGTGGCTGTTTGGGCCTTGGCGCTGACTAATAGTGCCCCAAAGACGCACAAGCAGATGTAGCGGAGTAGCTTTCCCCTCGTCATGGGTTCTATTATCCTCAGAGAGTCTAAAGTTGCGAGTCCAAAGTCGAAAGTCCCGAATTAAACTTTGGACTCTAGACTCGCAACTCTGGACTCACTCTTCACCCGCGTTCCGGCTTTGGATCACGTCCCAGCAAAGCCTCGACAGCAGACTGCGGGGATTTGCCTTCATGAACCATGGCGTATACTTCCGTGGCAATCGGGGCGGGAACACAGAGGTGACGCGCCAGTGAGCAGGCGGAGGCTGAATTTTCCACGCCTTCGGCCACCTGTTTCATGCCCGCCAGAATCTCGGCAATTTTCTCGCCGCGCCCCATCCTTTCGCCAACGGAATAATTGCGGCTTAACCGGCTGGTGCAGGTCAGGACCAGGTCACCCATGCCGCTCAGTCCGGCAAACGTGTTCGCCTGGGCGCCCAGGGCCACGCCGACCCGGGTAATTTCGGCCAGCCCACGGGTCACCAGTGCTGCGCGGGCATTGTGACCCAGCCCCATGCCATCACAGACCCCGACGCCTACGGCGATGACATTTTTCAACGTGCCTCCCAATTCCACCCCGATTACATCATCAGAGGTATAAACCCTGAATTTCTGACTGTTAAAAACTTTTTGTAATGAATCCGCCAAAGCCACGTTGCGACTGGCGATCACGACGGCGGTAGGAGCGCCAATGGCCACTTCGGATGCAAAACTGGGTCCTGACAAAGCAGCCACCGGGCCCGAGTTGAGAATTCCTTCGGCCACCTCGGTCATGCGGCGGTTATCGGCGCCATCCAGCCCCTTGGCCACGCTGATCACACGGGCGGCAGCAGGGATCAGGCCGGCAAAGGTGGTTAGGACGGCACGGAAATACTTGGTGGGCATGGCCAGCACCACCACAGAGGCCTTGTCGACGGCTTGGGCGCGGTCTGCTGTCCACTCCAGTTCACTGGGCAGGTGGACCCCGGGCAGGTAATCCTTGTTCTCCCCACTGGTGCGGACCCGGTCAATATAGTCGGGGAATGGACCCCAGATACGGACCTGGTGGCCGTTTCGCAACAGCGTCAGACCCAGTGCTGTGCCCCAGCCCCCATCTCCGATGATGGCAATCTGTTCTTTGCTCATGGTTTTTTCTTCTTAAACTCAAACCGGCTCTCGGATCCATTCATCAATCTCTGGATATTGCCCTTATGCCGCCAGATAATTAATGCGCCCAGAGCAGTCAAGGCCAGGGGGAGTGCCAGGCCATTTGCTCGGTAAAGCCACCAACCGGCGGCGGGCACCGCCACAGCGGCGACAATGGAGGCGACGGACATGTAGCGGATGGTGACCAGCGTGACGAACCAGCAAAGGACCCCGATCCCGGTGGCGGCCGGGGCAATGCCGATCAGGGCACCGGCGCTGGTAGCCACGCCTTTGCCGCCTTTGAACTTGAGATAAACCGGCCAGGTGTGGCCGGCAATCGCCAGTCCGCCAAACAGAAGCGGCAACCACGCCGGGAGTGATGTCTGGGCGCAATGGGTGGCTTGCACAGGAAACCACAGGGCCGGTATGGCCCCCTTAAGGGCGTCCAGGGCAAACGTCAGGATCCCGAGTGCTTTGCTTACCGAGCGGTAAACATTGGTGGCCCCAATGTTGCCACTGCCGACCTTGCGGATATCAATGCCCTTGGCCTTGGCGATTAAAAATCCATTTGGAATCGCACCCAGCAAATAAGCCAGCACCCCGAACGCCGCAATCACCAGCGTCACATTGCAGTTACATACACCGTTCATCGTGATTTAGATCTCCTTAACTGTCAACTGCCCGCTGTCTACTGTTTACTGACTGCTGTCTTCTTCGCCCGATGCTGCCACATCAACTGGATGATCATCATTACCTGATTGGCCGTCCAATAGAGCACCAGTCCCGAGGGCATGGAGTAGAGGAACATCAACATCATGATGGGCATCATCCACATCATCATCTTCTGCTGCATCGGGTCGCCGGCCGCCGGGGTCAGTTTTTGCTGCCAGATCTGCGTCACCGTCATCAGTAAGGGGAGCAGGTTGAGAGGAATCGGGAGCACGCTCGCCAACAGGTTCTCCGCGGTGCTGAGATCCTGAACCCAGAGGAAGGGGGCAAAGCGCAACTCAACACCGCTACGGAGCACGCTGAACAGGGCGAAAAACACAGGGATCTGGACCAGCATCGGCAGGCAACCGCCCAGTGGATTCACCTTATGCTCCTTGTACAAGGCCATTGTTTCCGCATGGAGGGTTTGGGGCTTATCCTTGAATTTCTCCTGCAACGCCTTGATCTTGGGCTGAAGCTCCTGCAGCCGCTTCATGCTTTCCGTTCCCTTATGGGTGAGCGGCCAGAAGAGGATCCGCACTATCAGGGTGAGCAGAATGATGGCCACGCCGTAGTTCGGAATCAACCAGTAGAGTTTGTTCAGGCTCCAGAGCAGGATTTCGCAGAACCAGCGAAACATACCGAAGTCCATGACGTTCTTCTTCTGCAGACCCATAGGGGCGATGGAGGAGATTTCCTTGGGACCAACGTAATAGCTGTATTCCCGGTGTAGTTTTTCCCCTCCAGCAATTGATTTTCCCGGGAGATGAATCGTGGCCGCTACCTGACTGGGGATCGCGGCGCCTTCCCAGGTGCCGGGGTTGTCCAAGGTTTCAAATTTCCCCTTTTCACGCCCCACAATCAGATCGCAACCCACGGCGCCATCCTTCGGGTGCAGGATTTGAACGAAGAATTTATTTCTTACGGCCACCCAGGTCATATCGCCGGTAATGGGTTGGCGAATGGAGAGGGGCAGCATTTTTGTCAGGGCAGGACGACCCACGCAACCCTTACCCCGGCGGGGAGCGTCCTCGAAATAATCCACCAATGTCAGTTCATCCGAGAACCAGGCTTTGCTTGACCAGTGGCGGACGTTGTTGCCAGTGGTGAATAGCGTATCAATACCCAGGAAATCCATGCCGGTCATTTTCGTCTCGCCCGGCAACATGCCCATGCTGCCCAGAGACAGGCTGTGCGGGGGGAGCGTTGCGGTGTCGCGCTGGGTATTGGTGAAATCATCCGTAACAATCACCTCGTACCGGGGACCCAGTTGAATGGTACGGGTAAGCTGTATTCCGGCGGGTGTTGTGGTTGCCAATCGCGCGGCCGTGCCATTGGAGATGACGGTGACGGTGAAGTCGCTGGTCTCGTCCAGCCCGGCAAGCTCGTGATAGGTCAAGGCGGGTGTCTTTTCAAAATCAAGGATGACCGGGGATTTGTCGTCCTTGCTGGTCGCAAAAGCCGGCAGTTCGACTCGCTTGATGCTGGCCCCGTAGGACGAGACGCTCAGTCGGACCAGGCCATTGGTCAGTTCGACAAGGGTCTCAGGTTCACGGGGTTTGGCAACCGCTTGCCTGATCTCCGCCTCGACGGCTGCCGCAGGGGCTGCTGTCGTGACTCCGGTGACCTTGTCGGAGGCAGAGACAGCCTGGGGCGCGACTACTCCATCGACCGACTGGGTTGTTCCGGGGGCAGGGGCCACGGTGATTATTGCAGGGGGGGCGGGAAACAGTTTTTGATAAAGGGGACCCCAGGCCAGCATTGCCACAAAGAGGGCTGCCAAAATCAGTGTGTCTTTCGTAAGTAACTTTTTCATATTGCTTTACCTTTTGTGTCAATTCCCGGTACCTGATCTACCCCGCCAGGATGCCAGGGATGACATTTTAAAATGCGTCTGAACCCCAAACCGACACCACGCCAGGCACCGTGCGCCCGGATCGCCTCGATGCCATATTCCGAGCAGGTGGGATGAAACCGGCATTGCCCGCCCAACACCGCTGCCAGCGTGTGCTGGTAAATTCGTATCAGAATAATAAACAGCTTCCCGATCATGTCAATATTCCCGCCCGCCTGGCCAACCACATCAGGTCGATAATAACATCTTCCCATTTTGCGGTGAGAATATTCCGCCTGGCCACCAGTACAACATCCACATTACCATGGAAGCGGAAACGGTTGAGGCGCCAGGCCTCGCGCAGTCGCCGGCGTGCGCGGTTGCGCTGCACGGCTTTTCCTACAACACGACTGGATACGACGCCAAGCCGGAGCGAGGCGTCAGGGGCTTTATGGAGCCATAACACCATAGTTCGGGCCGCCCAGGATTTCCCCTGAGCGTAGGTCTCTTGAAAATCCGAATTGGACCTCAAGCGCTGATGTCGCCTCAAGCGACGATCCGGTTCTTCAGGAACCGGGCCTTTAGCTATGTCTGCTGGTAAAACCATAAATAACCAGCCCTCCTCCGCGACACGCGCCCATGCGCGTGCTGCCTGAAAGAAGAAATGAACGCCGGCCCTGCCCACTCAGGCAAAGCGCCGCCCGTCGCATAGAAAGGTATTTGCCTTTCCGTCAACGGACGACGGCGTTCATCTTCATCCCTGCTGCTTTGAGGCGGAAAGCTTATACAGCCAGCTTTACACGGCCCTTTTGGCGGCGGCGCGCCAATACTTTACGGCCATCCGCCGTTTTCATCCGTTTCCGGAATCCGCATTTACGTGCACGTTTCTTCTTGGATGGATGATATGTCATCTTCATCGGTTGTCCCTCTCTACAAAAGGCGCACAAAGTACCATTTATAGCCTTTCTGTCAAGCCAGAGGTATTGTATAGGTGTAAGTCATGAGCAATACTTACTTCATCAGGGGTGTCCGGCTACTCGATCCGGCCACCAATACCGATGCGTTTCGTGACCTGTTTATCCAGGGCGGAAGGCTGACACCAGTCCCTGCCCCATTGCCTCCCGAAACCGTGGTCATTGAGGCGCATAGCCTGGTGGCTGTGCCTGGATTTATCGATCTCCATGTGCATTTACGGGAGCCCGGGCATGAAGCTGCGGAAACGGTGGCCACCGGCTGTCTGGCCGCCGCCCGGGGTGGTTTCACCACAATTGTGGCAATGCCCAACACCAATCCGGCGCTGGATACACCCGAACAGGTGGCTGCACTTTTGCAGCGGGCCGTTGCCGCGAATCTCATCCATGTATTGCCCGCGCCCTGTATCACCATCAATCGGGCTGGCCACGAAGTTGCCAATCTGGCGGCTCTGGGCGAAGCCGGTGCGGTGGCGTTCACCGACGATGGCTGCACGGTCTCAAAAAGCGATGTGATGGAAACCGCCATGCGGGAGGCCGCCCGGCTGAATATCCCCGTGATGGATCATGCGCTGGATGGCAAACTGGCCGGACACGGCGTTATGCACGCAGGGCTCCATTCCCGTACGCTGGGGCTGCCGGGAATTTCTTCGGAAGCCGAAACCGTCGTGGTCGAACGTGACATCCGGCTTTCCCGCGAAACCGGCTGCGCCATACACATTCAGCATGTGTCTGCTGCCGGTTCAGTGGAGCTCATTCGTGATGCGCGAAAAGCCGGGGGCCGTGTATCAGGGGAACTAACCCCGCACCATCTGGCGCTAACCGATGCCAGTGTCGATGCGAATAAACCGGAATGCTATAAGATGAACCCGCCCGTTCGCAGTGAGGCGGATCGCGCGGCACTGGTGGAAGGCTTGCTGGATGGCACTCTTGCCTGCTTTGCCACCGATCACGCACCCCATACGGCCACTACCAAGGCCAAAGGGTTTCTTGCGGCTCCTTTTGGAGTTGTCGGTCTCGAAACGGCCATTGGTGTCACCTATACCCTCCTGGTCAAGAAGGGGCTGATGACGGCCCTTGATTGGGTGGCCCGCTGGACAATCGAACCGGCGCGCATTATCGGGCGACCCATTCCGACGTTGGCAAATGGAGCGCCGGCTGATCTGGTTCTGTTGGATCTTGATAATGAATGGGTGGTAAATGCCGATGAATTTGCTTCCAAGTCGCGCAATACCCCGTTTGAAGGCTGGCCCCTGATCGGGCGCGCCATCCATACATTCTGTGATGGAAAGTTGGTCTGGTCCGCCCCTGTGTCTGCCGCTTCTTTCCTCAAAAACAAACAACAAACAACCAGCAACTGTTCCCCGCCCAACATCGTCCTGATGGGCTTTATGGGAACGGGTAAAAGTACGGTAGGGCGGGCATTGGCCCGGCGGCTCGGGATGCAATTTCTGGATATGGATACGATTATTGAGGAGCGGGCGGGGAAACCTATCTCCCGCATTTTTACTGAGGAGGGGGAGCCGTATTTCCGTGCAATGGAGAGAACTCTCTCTCAGGAACTCGCGAAGAGGAGTGGCTTGGTGATTGCCTGTGGCGGAGGGGTTGTCCTCAATCCTGGCAATATCCTTGATTATAGCCGGACGGGGCTGGTGGTCTGCCTGACCGCCACGCCGGAAGTGATATTTAAACGGACCGCGAAAGATCGCAACCGTCCCTTATTGGAGGAACAGGATCGGATGCAGCGTATCCTGGACCTGTTAGAAAAGCGCAAGGCCATGTATGCGGCGATCCCGCATCAGGTGGATACCACGACCTCGCCAGCGGATCAAGTGGCGGAAGCCATTATCCGGAAATGGGAAAACAGGTCCGACAATAAACCACTCGAAGAACCCACCCCCAGCCCCTCCAGGG
>JBAXDB010000088.1:0-10925 GCA_037141135.1 bacterium
TCAGGCAGGAGATATGCGTTAATCAGGCGGCGTATGGCATAGCATCCCAGCAGGACACATTCCTCCAATTTAATGGATGAGGCCTCTGTTCCGCGATGGGGCCCGGTCATCTGATGCAGGGCATCGGCCTGGTGCGTAAGGTGTTGCTTCCAAGGATGTGATGTTACATTCATAAAGCCTCCACGGTTTAAGATAAATATATCACGGCTAGCTCATGATGCAAATTTAAGTGAATATTTCCTGAAATCAAACGTCTATCTTAACAAAGGGGTATTTGTTAAACTCCAAAGCGAGGAAACATATGAAAAAGATAGTGAAAATTTCAGGGATTGTAGTGGCGGTGATGTTGGCCGGTTCGATCGCATTGGCGGATCCCCATGGGGGGAGGGGCAACTATCGCGGTGGTTACTCTTCTTATGGAAATCGGCCCAGTTATTCCGGCTATAATCATGGGGAGCGGTACGGTGGTTATTATCGGAGTGATCATGGAAGTTTGGCGA
Organism: bacterium; assembly: GCA_037141135.1. Taxonomy (GTDB): domain Bacteria; phylum Verrucomicrobiota; class Kiritimatiellia; order CAIKKV01; family CAITUY01; genus JAABPW01. Next base: position 501 of record JBAXDB010000088.1, read on the forward strand.
TCGGACTGTTCAGTCTGGCCGCTTTTACTGCGGTGGCTTGTGCGGTAAACCCGCCGGAGAGGGTCTATGTCGAGCGACAGGTAGTTTACTCGCCGCCCCGGGTTGTTTATGTGCAACAATCTCCCCGGATGGTCTATCAGACTGTTCCTGCGCAAGTGGAGTATGTTCAGCAACAACAGATCATCGTCCAGCAGCCTGCTTCCTGTGAGCCTCCACAGCCCGCAACAATGACGATTAACGTCCAGAATTCGAATGGATCCATGACCCCTGTGACGTTACGTCAGGTCGGTGTCCAGTGGGTAGGACCCAAAGGTGAATATTACGACAACCTTCCTACCATCGGCCAACTTCGGCCAATTTACGGGTTCTGATTTTCTTTTTTCTTTCTTTGCTTTGCGTCCGTTTGTGGATTATGTTTCTTCGAAACATATTAAGGGAGTTCCATGAACGTTTCAGGCAAGTTGGTAGAGATTTTCGAAACCGTGAAGATCAAGGAGTCTTTTCAGAAGAGGGAATTTGTGCTCGAGTTCGCGAGCAATCCCAAATATCCGGAGTTGGTCAAATTCGAGCTTGTTCAGGATAAATGCAATTTACTCGATAACTTCAAAGTGGGTCAGGAAATCTCAGTGGAATTCGATCTGCGCGGCCGGAAATGGACCGATCAGAAGGGTGTTGTCAAATATTTCAATACCCTGCAGGCTTGGCGGATAAGCTCTTCAGACGCTGCTTCCGGCGGGGCATCACCAGAACAAGGAGCTCCCCCCATGGAGGATTCCGAAGATTTCAGTGCCGAAAAGGATGGCGGACTGCCTTTTTAACGGTCTGGAAAAATATTTACAATAAAGTGCAGGGGTTGTTCGTTCTGTATTGTAGTTGGTCAAATTATTGAAGGTATTAATCATTAAGAAAGGATTGATCGAATGAAGGTGTTAACCGTTATCGGGATGAGTGTCATTGTGGCGGCTTCGTTTTCCACATCGGTGATGGCTGAGGATGTTGCGGCCCCGGTGGCTGTCAAGGCGCACAAAGGCGAGCGGCAGGATATGTTCAAGAAAGCCGACGCAAATGGCGATGGCAAGTTATCGCTTGAAGAATTCAAGACGATGGCCAAGAAGGACGCTGAAAAGAAGTTCACCGCGGCGGATACGGACAAGGACGGTTTTCTGACTCCTGCAGAGTTGAAGGCTGCGCGCGACGAACGTGCCGCCCATAAGGCTGCCAAGGATGCCCCGCCCCCGCCCGCGCCTGCGGCTACGGCTGCCCCTGCGGCACCTGCCAAGTAAAAACTTTTACCTGCGCGTAAGCGCATGTATAGTGATTGCCCTGCAATGGAAACGTTGCAGGGTTTTTTGTGTTTAACCGGGAAGACCCTGATCATCATGACTGAATGCGAAACTTTTTTGGATTTGTTAAAGCAGGCCCTGCGGGATAATACCTTTATCAAGCTGGTACTCGGCAAATACCGGGGCCGACAGACCGGTCTTGAAAAAATCACGGTGCGGCCTGTGGTTATCGCCGGACAGGAAACGCTCTCCTTTGTGTATCGGCACCAAACCCAGGATGTGACCCGGAATTTTGAGGCCGGACAGGCGTTGCCAATGATCCAGCAATTACTGGGGAGCGATTTCAAGAGTGCGCATCTGTTTTCGATCGAAGCCGATGTCCAGATTGATTTCAGCAAAAAAGGGAAGACGATTCTCACGCGAAGTAAGCCGTCCAGTGAAGTCCTGCCAACACGGGAACACGACCGCGTCAAGGACCGGATGATTGATGCTAACAGCCCCTTTCTGAAGGCGCTGGGAGTCACCGGAGAAAACGGACAGGTTTTGCCTTCCATGTCCAATAAGTGGAAGCAGATCAATGTTTTTCTGGAACGGTTCTGCGGGGCGTTGACCGCATCACGCATAGGCGAAGACGCGTCAGTGCGGGTCGTAGATTTCGGCGCGGGGAAGGGCTATCTCACCTTCGCAATATATGAATATCTGCGCACCACGCTCCGGCGTGAGGCGATGGTTACCGGGGTTGAACGCCGGGATGATCTGGTGCGTTTTTGTAATACCGTTGCCAAAGCCAGGGGGATGACGGGCTTGAGTTTTACCGCAGGTGATCTGGCAAGCTATGCGCCGGGATCCCTGCAGGTAATGATTGCATTGCATGCCTGTGATACGGCGACGGACCAGGCCATCGCCCTGGGCGTCCGGGCGGGTGCTGAAATTATCATGTGTGCCCCCTGTTGCCATAAAGAGCTGCGTCCGCAGATGATCAGTCCACCAGTCCTTACTCCCATGCTCCGGCACGGGATCCACATGGGACAGGAGGCGGAAATGGTCACAGACAGTCTCCGGGCGCTCTGGTTGGAAGCCAGTGGATATGACGCGCAGGTGTTTGAATTTATTTCCCTTGAGCACACCAGCAAGAATAAAATGATTCTCGGGGTTAAACGGGCGCAACCGGAACCTCGTGAGCCGATCCTTGCGCGAATCAAGGCGTTGAAATCGTTTTACGGAATCAAAGATCAGGCGCTTGAGAAACTTTTATGATTGATTTCCAGAATGTTTCCGTAGGTTATGGTGCCCAGCAGGTGCTTGACGATGTGTCGTTCCGCATCAATCGTGGTGAACGGGTCGGCATCGTGGGTCCCAATGGGGCCGGGAAAAGCACGATTTTTTCCCTTCTGACGGGGGAGTCCACCCCTGATCGCGGGGAGGTGACTCTCCCCCGCAACATTCGCGTCAGTCATCTCCGGCAGCAGCTCAAACCGGCGGCCGCTGATATCAATTTGTTGGAATATTCAGAAAATGCACTTCCGTCGCTGATGGATAATCAACGGCAGATCGAGGCCTTGGAGGCTCAATTAGACCAGGTTACAGGTGTTGAACGAGACCGGATTGTCCGTCAATTGGGTATCTTGCAATCCGATTTTGAGCATCAGGGTGGCTATGCCTTGAGTAGTCGCGCCAAGGCCGCGTTGGGCGGGCTGGGGTTTGCGGTATGTGACTTTCACCGGCCGTTTGCAGCCTTCAGTGGTGGCTGGCAGATGCGTGCAGAATTGGCCCGCGCCCTGGTGGCAGACCCGGACCTCCTACTGTTGGATGAACCTAGCAACTTTCTGGATATCCCGGCGGTGGAATGGTTGCAGCGTTACCTGCGTGATTATAAGGGAACCCTCGTGCTCGTTTCCCATGACCGGTTTCTTTTGAATACCTTGACGTCCGTGACGATGGAGGTGGCTGGCGGACAGGTGACACGCTACGCTGGGAATTTCACCAAATACGAGGAGGATTGCCGGCTGCGCCATGCGCAATTGGAGGCGGCGCGGGGAAATCAGGATCGTAGGCGCGAACAGATTGAGCAGTTTGTGGAGCGGTTCCGCGCCAAAAACACGAAGTCCTCCCAAGTTCAGAGCCGGATTAAAATGCTCGAGAAAATGGACGAAATCGAAATTCCACGGGTTGTGATGCGCGCCCCCCGTATTCGTGTGCCCAAACCCCCGCACTGTGGTGTCGAACTGGTCCGGTTGGATCAGGCCGGGGTGACTTATGATGGCCGGAATTGGGTTTTGCGGGGGTTGGATCTAAGGATTGAGCGGGGTGAAAAGATCGGATTGGTTGGCCTCAACGGAATGGGGAAAACGACTCTCCTTAAGACGATTGCCGGAAAACTCCCCTTGAACGAAGGGCGGCGTGTGATGGGGCATAATGTGGTGATCGGGTATCAGGCCCAGGATTTTGCAGAAATGATGGATCCTCTCAGAACGGTTCTGGAAACCGTCAAATCGTCCGCGCCTTTTCTGTCAGAACGCGAGATTCGCAGTATGCTGGGTGGCTTTTTCTTTTCCGGGGATGCCGTGGAAAAGAAAATTGCCGTTCTGAGCGGCGGCGAAAAAATGCGGGTGGCCTTTGCGCGTCTACTGGTGAACCCCCCTAACTTCCTGATGCTTGACGAGCCGACCACGCATCTGGATATTCCCTCGCGTGAAGCCCTTGAGAATGCCCTGCATGACTATGAGGGAACCGTATGCCTGGTCAGCCATGACATTGAGTTTACCCGCCATGTTGCCACCAGTATCATTGCGATGGTGCCGCCCGGGGTAAGGCGATATCCAGGTGGGTACGATTACTATCATGAGAAAAGCGAAGCCGATGCTAAAAAGCAGAATCCAGAATCCAGAATTCAGAATGAAGAGGGTGAGGGCGGGGACCGGAAGGTGTTGCGACGTGAGCGGGCACTGAAACGGCAGGAGTTGAACAAAATCCGGGGACCTGTTGAAAACCGGGTCAAATCTGCTGAACGCAAAATGTCGGCGTTAGAGCAGGAGCAGGATAAATTATCCGGTGAGATGATGAAACCGATGGCGGGAACGGATTATGCCGTTTTGAACCGTCGCTTAAGCGAGATTCAAGCGGAACTGGCTGACACGGTGGAAAAATGGGAAAAAGCCGCCCTGGAACTTGAGGCGCTACCCAGTGAGTGAAGAGGCCAGTGGACAGAGGGCAGAGGGCAGAGGGCAGTGGGCAGAGGGCAGAAAAGCGAGAGGAGTCATAATTCAGAATCCCTTCTGAATCTGACTCCTGTTTACCGTCCACTGCCAACTGTTTACTTTTTCTCGTTCTCGACAGCTTTTCCTGCCTCCAGCCATCCTGCAATTCCCTGCGGATATTCGATCACATTGCTGTAGCCGAGTTTTTTCAGACGTTCTGCCAGTGCTTTGCTCGCAGGACATTTGACTCCGGCGCAATAGGTAATCACCAACGCGCTTTTATCCGGTATAGATTTGGCAATAACCGCTTCATCCGCATCCGCACTCAACTGCTGGGCGCCGGGAAGACGCTGTCCATCATCATATTTGCCGCTGCGTGCATCAAAAATTTTGAGCGGTACTTTTGACTGAATCAGCGTGGCCAAACCCTCGGTGTTGACTATCGCTTCCTGTGCGCCTGCGGCACCACACTTCCCGTCGGCTTTCATTCCTGCCGCACAGGCGCCGGAGGGACAGGCTACGGCTTTATCCGTGTCTTTTCCTTTGACATTTTCATCACCTACACCGCAAGTCCCACAATTAGCCATAACTACCGCTGAACCCACACTCATCAATGCTGCAATCGCAACACTGGCAATTTTACTTTTTTTCATGTTTTTCTCCTTTTCTTTCATGGTTTTAAAATTTCTACAGTATTTTACTTCAGCATAGAAGGTGCCATGACTGACTAATGATTGAATATATATTGTAACTTACTTATGGCGAAACGGATACGATTTCAGGCATTTCCCCGCTAGCGGCTTTAAAGTGGACTGCAATTGTATCATTTCGTTATATTGAGACATTGTGAGACACAGGTTAACCCTCCAGCACCATCAAATCGGGATGAGGGCTTGCGGGGTCTTCACAGAGGTGGCGCGGTGCTTTTCCGGTGAACAGGCGGATCCAGAGATGAAGGCTCGCCCCAACAATGAGTATGACCATGATCAAAAAGGTGGCCGTAACGGCAATATCGACCTGATTATTGAAAATCTGAGCGGACAACCTGGTCATTTCAGTCGGGTTGGCAACAGCCAATTGCTGGCGTAGGGTTGTAATTGCGGGAAGAAAGCCGCCGGCGTGCTGCGCAAAGATTTTCTCCCAGCCGGCCGTCACAGTAACAACCAGCAGGAAAACCAGTGGAATGAGGGTGACCCAGATATAACGATCGCGGTTCATTTTAATCAAAATGGTGGTCCCTAATGCCAGGGAGATTACGGCGAGCAGTTGGTTGGCAATTCCAAAGATTGGCCAGAGACTGTTGATACCACCATAAGGGTCAATCACCCCCTGGTAAAGGAAACAGCCCCAGGCGCTGACAAACATCACACTGGCCAGGAGATTGGCCGGGATGGACGCGGTATTCCCCAGAGGCTTCCAGACATGCCCCAGTACGTCCTGCAATAAAAAACGGCCCACCCTTGTGCCTGCATCTATGGTGGTAAGAATGAACAAGGCTTCAAACATAATGGCAAAGTGATACCAAAGGGCCATCATGGCTTTGCTACCGATGGCATCGGTGAACATTTTAGCCATGCCGACGGCGAAAGTGGGCGCTCCTCCAGTGCGTCCAATCAAGGTTTTCTCTCCGACATCTGTGGCCAATTGAGCCATGTCGGCCTCAGAAACCGGGAAGCCGGCGGCTGTTATTTTGGCCACAACGGCCGCTGGTTCGCCCTTCATGTTGATGGCAAAGTATTGGCCGGGTTCCATCGCACAGGCGGCGATTAAGGCCATGACACCCACGGCCATCTCGGTGATCATGGCTCCATAGGCCACGGAACGGACTGTGGATTCGTGCGTGACCAGTTTCGGTGTTGTGCCGGTGGAGATCAGGGCATGAAAGCCGGAGATCGCGCCGCAGGCAATGGTGATGAATACGAAGGGAAAGAGTTTTCCCGAAACGACAAGCCCGTTTCCATAGATGAAACTGGTAAGTTTCGGCATGTGAAGTTGCGGGGCCACCCAGATGATGGCGAGCATCAAAATGAGCACCGTACCGATCTTCATGAAAGAACTGAGGTAGTCACGGGGTGCCAGTAACAGCCAGACCGGCAGGATGGAGGCCAGAAGCCCGTAACCAATCAGGGACCACGCCAGCCACGGTGCGGAACGGGTGAACCATGCTGACCAGAGCGGTGAGCCGTGAATATATTGGCCGCCCCAGACGGCGAGAAGCAGTAGTAAAGCCCCAATGATGGAGCCTTCAACCACTTTGCCGGGACGTATCATTCTCATATAAATTCCCATGAAAAGGGCGATGGGAATGGTTGCCGCTACTGTGAACAGACCCCATGGACTTTCTGCCAGGGCCTTGACCACAACCAGCGCCAGCACGGAAATGAGAATCACCATAATGCAGAGAATTCCCAATAGCGCCAGGGCTCCGGCGAAGGTGCCGACCTCTTCCTTAACCATTTGCCCAAGCGATTTGCCCCCACGCCGCATGGAGCAGAAGAGCGCCACGGCATCATGCACGCCGCCTGCCAACGTCCCGCCAATCAGGATCCATAGTGTACCAGGCAGGTATCCGAACTGGGCGGCGAGTACGGGCCCCACGAGAGGGCCTGGGCCGGCAATGGCGGCAAAATGGTGGCCGAACACAATCCAGCGGTTGGTAGGCACAAAATCCTTGCCGTCTTCTTTGGTATAGGCAGGTGTGGCCCGCCGGTCATCCAGCGCCAGCACCTTCGCCGCCAGCCACTTGCTATAGAACCGGTAACTGATCATGAAACAACAGATGGTGGCAGTTACAAACCAAAGTCCGCTGATGGATTCGCCCCGATGAAACGCAATGACGGCCAGCGAGGTGGCTCCAATCAGGGAAAGGAACAGCCAGCAGAGAATGGATCTATATTTCATAATGCCGTGTAAATTGACGCTAGCGTGCTATAAAGTCAAGAAACAGGTCAGACTGGATTTCACCCGGTCAGATCGGTGGTTCGTAGTCTGACTCACCGCGTGTTTCTTGCACGAAGATAACGGCGATGACAGAAACGAGACCCATACCAGCTAGGATGAAGAACAGGGTGGCATACGCCTCGACGGGGTAGATGATCCGGCCGGAGATGGCAATGGCCGTGGTCTTGAAACGATCCAGGACCGCCCCGGAGATCGTGCTCGCCAGTCCGGCGCCGATGTAGCAAATCCCGTTAATGATCGCGATGGACGTCCCCGATATCTCCGGCCGGTTCAGTTCCTTCATCAACGCTGTGGCGGCTGGAGCGCCGCCGATGGAAAGTGCGAGGAGAATAAACGCCAGGAGGAACACCCATGATGACGCCTGCCACGCGACGGCCACCAGCATGAGCAGCGAGGCGAGAAGAACCAAGCCACCGGCGGCGATAGTCGCCGGTTTTCGCCGGTGACCGATCCAGCGTAACGATATGCCCCCCATGAATGCAGCGGTCGCGCTGCACACGATCATGAACAGGACAAAGGTGGATGCGGCGGAAGGGGTCAAACCGACCACGTCCTCCAGGAACTTTTTCCCCAATACCGACTGGAAGGTGAAGTAGACCGGGAAGTTGATCATCCCGCTGATGAGCAGCGGGATGGTGCGGCGGTTGAGAAGGACATCCCGCACCGGCGCCATGGACCATCCCGAGGTCGTGGGTTGAAAGCGCTCTAACTTCCTTAGTGCCAGAAACGTGCCTGCCATGCAGAAGAATGTCAACAGGCCGATGCCGATAAGCGACTCGCGCCATCCAAACACGGCAACCGCCCGCTGGAACGGCAATGTTCCGGTAATGGCTCCCATGTATCCTATGGAGGTGACAATGCCGATCAGGCCGACAAAGTGACGCTTGTCGAACAGCAGATCGAGTTCCTTGGCGATGCTCAGGAACATGAAACTTGCGCCAAAGCCTGTGATGAAGCGGGTGACGTAGAGCATTCCGACAGATTGGGAGAACGGAAAAAGGAGAGCCCCGATTGTCATGATGGTTCCACCGAACAGCAGGGCGCGGCGTCCGCCGAGCCGGTCCGTTGTCAGGCCGACGAAGACCTGCATGCCGCCGTAGACATAGGTAAACATGGCCCCGAGCGCCACGACAGCCGAGGCGGGGAGCGCCATGTCGGACTGTATCTCGTTGAAGATGGTCCCGGGAATTGCCGAACGCTGGAAGTAGGAAAAGAAATAGATGACCAGCATGGCAAGCATGGCGATGACAACGTTGCGGCGGGCTGGTCCGCCGGTGTTTCCGTCCGGATGGTCCGTGGACGATGGCTGCAGGTTATTGGGCATGGGGTGTAAGATGGCAAACCGGTAGGTAGTGCATCAAGGCTAAAATCCAAAATACCGACTAATGGAAACCTATTGGGATGGTGATCAAACCAAATTTTCACCCGCAGTGGCATCACTATTAGTCAAATTACTGCTGCTCATGGGACATATGTAGACACTTCTTGATTGGAACGTAAAAATGCACGTCAATGATCTTTAGAAAAGGGGTATGTATGGCGAACCAAAGATCCCTTCACAGGTGGTCGGACATATAGTGTCCTGTGCATGATTATCAAGCCACAAGACATTCTTGTTGTACTCAAATTGCTGGCGACAGAATGGCCGGGGAGTTTTGCCGTTCTGGGAAAGCAGTTAGGCATTAGTGCCTCTGAAGCCCATGCCGCCTTTCATCGGGCCCGCAGCGCTGGGCTTATCCATCCAGCAACCTATCAACCCAACAGATCCGCTGTGGCGGAGTTTATGATTCATGGGTTGAAGTATGTGCTTCCCGTTCGACCAGGGGGGCGAACCAGGGGGATCCGTACAGGTTTTGCTGCAGCCCCACTATCCAGTCATTTCCGGGTCTCGAATGACGATCCAGATATTCCCGTTTGGCCGGACCCGGAAGGCGAGTCAGCTGGTTTGGAAATTCGCCCCATCTGCCGATCGGTCGCTGTTGCGATCCGGCAGGATCCGGCGCTTTATGAGTGGCTTGTACTTGCCGATGCCCTTCGCGGGGCAGGACGTGCCCGCGAGCGGGAATTGGCCGAGAAAATTATACGCAAACGATTGGAGTACTATGCGCCACGTTGATATCCAGAGGGCGTGAACATTCTGGCCTTGCTTCAGTTGTCAGCATTTCGAGATGCACTGCCAGGCCATCTTCCCGCAGACGATGCCAGTCAAGCGCGCCTCTCGGCGCAAGGGAGTTGATAAGTTGTCAGGTTTCAGAGTAGCTCAGACATATGGGAACCCCTGCCCGCAAACGTCCGCGCAGGCCTAATGTCTTTACCTCAAGAGCCCATCCCCTTGTTTCCATCTTCCTCAAAGTGGCAGCGGCGTCTCGCCGCTGGTATTGGTTCTGCCCACTGTTCACTGCCCACTGCTCACTGCCCACTGCTCACTGCCCACTGCTCACTGCACCCTGCCCACCATGGCGTGCCGGCATGTCCGCCATAGTACCGGAGGCGGAGGCGTACTCGCAGAGGCGACTGGCTACAGTTGACATCACTATTAGTCAATGTTATGTGTGTTTCGCATTAGCAAATCAGTATCCATGAAAGAGGTTGCAGTGGCGGCGGGAGTCAGTAAGGCGACCGTCTCCAAGGTGCTTTCCGGTAAGGGTTCCGCCCTCCGAATCAGCCCTACCACGCAAAGCCATGTCCGGTCCGTGGCCGCCCAGTTAGGCTATGTGCTCGGTCCAATTATCCGGTATCGGCCGGCTGAAATAGACGACAGGCCTCAGGATCAAAACTTAGAGCCCACTCCGACACCGACGCCACCGATGACGCCACCCGTTGACCCCGTCGTCGTAACGCCGCCACCCAGTGGGCCGCCACCGCCGGCCTCGACACCGGTGTTAAGGCCTACGAGGCCAAGCGGGCGTCGATCGAGAGAATGACATAACCCGCCCTGTCAGCCAGACCCAGTTACCTGCAGCAAGAAAATGCAAAGAGATTTT
>JBAXDB010000089.1:0-10807 GCA_037141135.1 bacterium
ACCGGAGGGAAACCAAGCGTAGTGGTATCGGGCTCTTTGGCGAGGCGGCGGCGGTTAATTTGAGTGATGACCGGGGGAGGGACCGGGTCGGGTTGACAACGGAAACGAAAGGCTCGAGCCTGAGCTTTTTCGACAGGGGCGGACAAAAGCGGAACGCCTTGGGACTGCTGAAGGAAGATGAACCCGCCTTTGGATATTTCACCCATGAAGGGGTCGCCCAGATGGCGTTGTCCGTCATGAATGAGAAACCCGAATTTAATCTCTACGGAACCAACGGCCTTGAAGTGGCGGTTACTGTTTTGGCCACAAATGTACCGCAGGTCAATGTGTTTGGTGACAAGCGTAAGTTGCTTTGGAAAGCGCCTTGAGACGGATAGGGACCAATATGAAAACTGAGGTGTCGTTAAAAGGGCGGAGTTTATTGCGTCTGGACGATTTGTCCGATGAGGAGATGATCTATCTGATCGATCTTGCGGAGGACTTTAAGCACAAGAAGAAAATGGGGATACGGGGGAATACCCTGCGTCGCAAGAATATCGCCCTGATTTTCGAGAAGCATTCAACCCGTACCCGTTGTGCCTTCACCGTGGCGGCCCGGGATGAGGGCGGTCAGTCGGAATACCTCGGTACCCATGATATCCACTTCGGCAAGAAGGAGTCCATCGCCGATACAGCCCGCGTGTTAGGCCGGATGTTTGACGGGATCGCCTTCCGGGGGTTCAAACAAAAGACGGTGGAACAATTGGCCAAGTACTCCGGTATTCCCGTCTGGAATGGGCTGACGGACGAATGGCATCCGACCCAGATTCTCGCCGACCTGCTGACCATCCGGGAAAATTTTGGCCGACTCAAGGGCTTGAAAGTTGTCTACATCGGCGATGGCCGCAACAATGTGGCGAATACCTTGATGATCGGGTGCGCTAAAGCTGGCATGCATTTTGTGGATTGTGCGCCCGCCGAGTTGGCTCCGCCCGCTGATTTGTGCCGGGAGGTTGCCCTTATGGCTGCCTCCCGCGGCGGAAGTGTGACTGTCACAACTAATCCCATCGAAGCGGTTCAGGGCGCGAATGTTGTTTATTCCGATGTCTGGGTTTCCATGGGCGAGGAAGCTAAATTCGCCGAGCGGTTGAACCTGCTCCGCCCCTATCAGATCACGATGGATCTGATGCGCCATACCGGTAATTTTGAGTCCGGACAGGTGATCTTTCTTCACTGCCTGCCGGCCTTCCACGACTTTGAGACGGAAGTAACCAAGGATATCGGCCCCATGGAAGTGACGGATGAAGTCTTTGAGGCCACGTTCTCAAAAGTTTTCGATGAAGCCGAAAACAGGGTTCATACTATTAAAGCAGTCATGGTGGCATCCTTAGCGTGAAGAGGTGAGTATGGCAGAATCTGTACAATTGAGTGACATGAGTTGGACTGCGTTTCATGACATGAGTGTGGATGAAAAGGGGCGCTATCTCGCCCGGCAGGGACGTGAATACCACGTTCTGGTGGCTCAGCAATTTAATCGGCAACGGCTTGAGGAACTGGGCACTTTGGCTACCGCGATCCGGCGCATCTCCAAGCAGGAGACAGGAATGACTTTTCTGCGGCAGCAACTGCAAAATCAGCGGGCAATGCTGTATTTCAGCCAGCCCAGCAGCCGTACCTTCCTGTCGTTTTGCGCTGCCTGCAAAATTCTCGGGATGAATATCGGCGAGGTCCGCGATACCGCAACCTCCAGTGAATTCAAGGGCGAAACACAGGAGGACTCCGTCCGGACCTTCAGTTCGTATTTTGATCTGATTATCATGCGTTCACAAACGGGCGGACTCGCAGAGCGCATGGCCTGGCTGTTGTCCAATACGGAGCGCCCGGTACCGATTATTAATGCCGGGTCGGGTAAGGATCAGCATCCCACCCAGGCGCTGCTCGATATTTACACCCTGCAGCGCAGTTTCGAAAAACGGGGGAGCATCGATGGCAAGACGGTGGTCTTCGTCGGCGATTTGGCCCGTGGCCGGACGGTGCGCTCTCTGGCCTGGCTATTGACGAATTACCAGAATGTGAAATTGCTGTTTGTGGCGCCGAAGGAACTGCAGATCGGCGACGATATTCTGAACCAGTTGTCCCGCGCCGGGGTGAGTTTTGAGTTGATGAGTAATTTTGAAAAAGCCGTCCCTTTGGGCGATGCCATCTACATGACCCGGATCCAGGACGAATGGGATGCGGCCGGGGAAAGCAGGAGTATCGATATCAGCAAGTATTCCTTTACCCGTGAGCATTTAAAATTGCTCAAAGCGGATGCCGTCATTATGCATCCCTTTCCCCGTCGTCAGGAAATTTCGGTGGATGTGGACGAGGATCCCCGGGCCGTCTATTGGCGCCAGATGCGTAATGGGATGTGGATCCGGAGCGCTTTGATTGCCGCTATCTTCGGCAAGGAGGAATCGGTTATCCGGTACTATGCTCAACAGACATCCTGATTTCGTGCGATTCATGATGAGCGTTTTATTCAAAATATTCATCTGGGGTTTCCTTGTTCTCGGACTGGCAGGAGGGGCAGCGGCCACTCCCCTCTATGATTTTGGGTGTCTGGCCTCCGCCGGTCCGGATTTGCATGAGGGTGGCACCCGGCGCGGACTTGGCCCAGTCTTCGAAAGGTGGGAGCGCGGTTCTACAAATTGCCTCCTCGCGGTTCGCCCGTTCTTTGTCAGTGAATCCAATGTCATCAGTGGCAGGGAAAGTTTGGATGTGCTCTGGCCGGTTGGTCATTTTCGATGGTGGAATAATGAAACGGACTGGCGTTTTCTGACGGCGGTTTACCATGACCATGATGCGGCAGACCCGGCGTCAGCCTATCGGTTTTGGCTGTTGCCGTTGCTTGCCCTGGGGCGGGCCGGGGACGGCGAGGACTATGGCGCCCTGTTTCCGCTCGGCGGGCGCATTGATAATTGGTTCGGCCGGGACCGGGTCGAGTTTGTCCTGTTTCCGCTTTACTGGCATAGCGAACTGAATGACCTCAGAACTGATCATTATTTGTGGCCTTTGATTTCCCGTACGACCGGACATGAAATTTATCGTTTCAGAGTCCTGCCGTTCTATGCGCGATCAGAAATAAAGGGTGTTGAAGAACATCGCACAATCCTGTGGCCATTCTGGTCAACGGCCCGATATGACCGGCCCGGCCAGCCCGGCGCGCGTGGCAGCGGGTTTATGCTTTTCCCCCTGTATGGTCATTCCAAAACGGAGAGCAGTGAAACGTGGATGTTTTTGCCTCCTTTTTTCCGTCACTCCACGGGTAAGGCCGGCACGGAAAACATATACTTATGGCCCTTTATCCAAACTCAAACTTCCAAGGAGCAGGATAAATTCTATGTCTGGCCCCTCTATGGCCGCCGGACCACCGCAAATGAGAATCGGCGCTTCTGGCTATGGCCCTTGATTTGGAACAGGACGGACTTTCATAAAGATCGTTCTGTTAATCGCGTGAGAGTGTTCCCTGTTTATGACGCCGAAAGTACGAGGCTGAAGGCGGGGGATGAGCCCGTAGTGGACAGGTACGTCTGTGTTTGGCCGTTAGCGTCTTATGAGCGTAAGCAGAGGGATTACAAACGCTTCAGGGTCCCCGACCTGTGGCCTTTCCGTGACTCCGGGCCCATTGAGCGAAATTTGACGCCGTGGTGGACCCTGTATAAATATGAGCGGACTCCTCTGGGCCGCGAGAATGACATCTTGTGGGGGCTGGTGCACTGGGGCTCAAAAACCAATGGTGCTTCTGGTGGATCTGTTTTCCCGTTGGCATCCTGGGGGCGCGGTGACCGGGACGGGATACAGAAGGACTGGGATTTTCTGAAAGGGATGCTAGGATACCGCCGTGATGAAGCAGGGACAAGTTGGCGATTGTTGTATTTTATTCATTGGAGAAACAGGCCATAATCACGCGTGAACCAAGATATTTTCCGCCTGCGACGGATTTGCCTACCCAGTTGGGGCGGGAAGTGGTGGGTGCCTGCCGTAATGCCGGCCGGGCGATGATCCTTCTGGCTGAAGCGACGATGTGCATCCGTTATGTGATCACCCGGCGCTCGCGGCAGGAAACCATCCACCAGATGTTTGTGGGGGGAATTAAAAGTCTCACGGTGATTACCGTGGTGGCTTCCTTTACGGGAATGATTCTGGCCCTGCAAACCGGGATCGAAATGCGACGGTTCGGGCAGGAGGTCTATATCGGCGCCGCTGTGATGGTCTCCATGCTGCGTGAAATGGGTCCCTTCATGACGGGACTGATTCTCGCGGCCAGCGTTGGGTCATCCATTGCTGCTCAAATGGGTACGATGGTGGTGTCCGAGGAAATTGCGGCCCTGGAACTGATGTCCATCAATCCGGTGCGCTATCTTGTCATGCCGCGATTAGTGGCGATGATGATCATGACGCCGCTTTTGTCGTTTTACAGTTGCATCATGGGTGTTATGGGCGGCGGTATTGTGGGTATGACCCAGCTGAACGTGCCGTGGGCGGCCTATATAGATAATGCAATCCGGTTTGCTGAAAATAAGGATCTTTTCGTCGGAATGCTCAAGGCCTTTCTGTTTGGCGTGATCATTGTCATTACCGCAAGTCATCAGGGCTTTGCGACAACACAAGGTGCCGTTGGGGTCGGCAATGCCACCCGCCGTACCGTGATTCTTTCATTCCTGTCTATCCTGATTGTGGGCTACATGATTACCCGGATGTTCTACGTATGATCCAGCTTGAAAATATCACCAAAATTCTGGGAACACGGCGTGTGCTTGACGGCGTGAACCTTGAGGTCCGCAAAGGGGAGACCCTCGTGATCGTGGGGCCTTCCGGCACCGGAAAGAGCGTGACGCTCAAGCATATGGTTCGCCTGATGACTCCCGATGAAGGGCGGGTCGTGGTGGATGGCCAGTTGGTCAGTGAGGCCAGCGGCAACGCGTTGGAATCGATCCGGAATAAATTTGGGGTGCTCTTCCAGGGCGGGGCGTTGCTGGAATGGTTGAATGTGGCCGAGAATGTGGCCCTGCCCCTGCGTGAAAAGACCAAAATGACCAATGACGAGATTATGGCCAAGGTCATGGAAAAACTTGCCATGGTCGGCCTGGAAAAGGATATCGAGAAATACCCCGCCGAGATTTCCGGAGGAATGCGCAAACGTGTGGGGTTGGCCAGGGCGATTGTCACCAACCCTCGGATTATCCTGTATGATGAGCCCACTTCGGGGTTGGATCCGGTCTCCTCGCGTATGATCGACCGTTTGATCGAACATCTAAGGAAAGAACTCGGGGTGACCAGCGTAGTAGTGACGCATGACCTCCATAGCGCGCTATCCATCGGGACACGGATAGCCATGCTGAGCAATGGCAAGATCGTTGAACTCGCGGAACCGGCTGAATTTGTGAAGTCAAAGATCGAGGAAGTTCAGCAATTTTTGGAAGCACAGTTTATCACCGTGCGCGGTGAATGGGAGAAGAACGGACTATGAAACAGAGCAGCGTGGAACGGGAGATGTCTATTGAGTTGATCGTGGGAACATTCATGTTCATGGTCCTTTTAGCGCTTGCCTACTTTACCATTGTATTGGGCCGGGCCAGCTTGTTTGAGAAGAAGTTTCCCTTGGAAGTCGAGTTTGTCGATGTCATGGGCTTGCGCAAGGACGACACGGTGGTTCAGCATGGGATGACAGTGGGAAAAATCAAATCATTGCGGCTATTGGAAGGCAAGGTCCGCGTGCAGGCCCTTCTGGACAGTCCCATCAGGCTTAAAACCGATTATAAGATCACCGTTGTGACTACCTCAATTCTCGGAGGGCGTTATGTGGAGGTCAAGGAGGGCTCGGCTGATGCTCCGTTCCTGCCGCCCGATGTGATGCCGCAAGGGGAAAATCCCTTTGATCTGATGGCTGAGGCCGCCAAGGCGGTTCATGAAATCCGTACCGCCATGAATGAAGGCGGCATTCTGACCAATCTCGAGCAGTCCATCGCCTCCATCAAAGATGTGGCAGCCAAAATCAATAAGGGCGAAGGAACCATAGGAAAATTGGTCAATGATGATGGCATTTACACTGAATTCCAAGGGGCGGCGAAGGATATCCGCGCTGTAACCGCCAAGGTTCAGGAAATTGCCGATAAGATCAACAAGGGCGAGGGGACGCTGGGTAAGCTGATTTCAGATGATTCGGTCTATACCAATATTCAGGCCGTGGCGGTGAATCTCAAGGACATCAGTGACCGGCTCAACAAGGGGGAAGGAACCTTGGGCAAGTTGCTGTCGAAAGATGATCAGCTTTACAAGGATATCTCGGCGACGGCGGATTCCCTCAAGGCGATTACGGGCAAGATCCAAAGGGGCGAAGGTTTGCTGGGTAAAATCATCAACGACGAGACCCTGTACAATGACGTGAAGGCCGCCGTGGGTGAAGTTCGGCTGGCCGTGGATGATTTCCGCGAAACGTCACCGGTGGTGAGTTTTACCACGCTTCTGATGGGGGCGTTCTAAAATTGACGGGAGTGTTGCCATCGTTGCAGCGTTTGCGGTCACTGGCGCGGGGATTAAATCCCGGGCCCCTCATTGATCTGGTATGGCCCAGGGCGTGTGAGATGTGTGGCGCCCCTCCGGGGCAGGCCGGGAAATACCTGTGCTGGGATTGTCTTTGTGCTTTGCCGCTTATCCAGCCTCCATTCTGCACAGGGTGTGGTGATCCCGTGGATGGGGCGATTACCCGCGACTATCTCTGCTCCCTATGTGTTGACCGTAAGCCTGCGTTCGATCAGGCCCGATCCGCCCTCAGGTTCAAGGGAGGGATCAAGGACGTGTTGCACCGGTTTAAGTATTCCAATGCCACCCATCTGACCGCCGACTTGGCCAACCTTTTGCACGCCTGCGTCAACACCCATTATGCCCGTGAAAAATTTGATGCCGTAAGTTTTGTGCCACTTCACCCGGCCAAGGCCCGGGCGCGCACCTATAATCAGGCCAGACTACTGGCGGGACACCTGGCGGGCCTTATGGGCGTCCCTCTCGCGGGCGGGTGTCTGTCACGCATCCGTGAGACCGGGACACAGACGCGCTTGAATATGAGGGCCCGCACAAAAAATGTGGCCAATGCCTTTCAGACCCACTGTTCCGAATGGATCGAGGGGCGCAACTTTCTCCTGGTCGATGATGTCATGACGACCGGTGCGACGGTGTCCGCTTGCGCCCGGGCGCTCAAAGAGGCAGGTGCCGCCAAGGTTTACGTGGTCACTGTGGCGCGGGGGTAGGGACCGCAGACCCCCGCCGTTGGCTTTGTCCATATAACACGTGGGGGCCGTGGATTCTGGGCGTCTCCCGTAAGATCGAGGGTGCCACGTACAGCACACTGGATGGATATCATGATGACTGCGTGATGGCCCTGGCGTTGGCCAACCACCGGCGTTGGGAGACCGAGAACTGTGTGAACATGTTGAGGGTATCCGGATTGTGCTTGGAGTTATTCTTGGCAAAAGCGTGGTGATGACAATTTCGATAGGCGTGACATTTTGTTTTCGCGTGATGGTCACGTCACCTGTGTAAACAGAGAATTCTACATGGATTAGAATGCGAACCACACAATTCTGGCTATCGTCGCTCCGCTCCTAAGCCAGATTGTGAACGTTCGCCGCCGCAAAAAATGGAGGACAGAAGATGAATAGCAACCCAGCCAGAAGAGATCTCGGAGGGACTTCGTTGCGCACTGCTTTGTGCCTGGCCGCAGCGGGCCTGCTACTGTGGGCGGGCTACGTTGTTGGCCGACGCATGTCCTGCGACGCGCATTCTCCTGCTACAGCGCCCGCACCGGCCGTCGTCCAAGCACCCGTGCTTCCAGCCGCCGCGCCAGAACCGACTGTGCCGCCTTCACCACGGCCACCTGCCGCCTATCAGCCGGTCGGTTCGGAACCGGTTCGCGACGACTCCCGGGGGCAAGAACTTGCGCGGGCTGCGATAGACCCTAACCCGGTCTCACGGATGCGGAAGTTAAAGGAAATGGGGGTGAAACCGAGCAACGACGACTTTCGGGCGGTCATGCCGGCCTCGGTGATGCAGTGGAAGGATGGGACCAACGCGATGCAGGACATACGGGCTATGCTTGACGTGCTGTCCCAGTGGGTGGCGGTAGACGCAGCGGCAGGGGCGGCCTGGATCATGCAACTGCCCGAAGTCCCCTGGCCGGAATGCCGGCCAAAGAACGACGCACTGTACCGTTATATGTCTGACTGGACCCGACTCGACGCCGCTGCCGCTGAGAGTTGGCTCGGGACTTTCCCCCCATGCCGATCACGCGATGTGGCGATCTCCTGTTTCGTGCAAGGGCTCCTCGATGCCGGGATCGTGGAGACTGACCCGCAGCGCATTGCATCGTGGTGCACCCAGGTGCGCGACAGGGATTTGCAAGGCAATCCTCTCCACGCGTTCGCCTCGGCGTGGTGTCGTAAGGACATCGAAGCCGCTGCGGCTTGGCTCAACAGCATCCCGCCATCGCCCGGAAAGGATTCCGCGATGAGCACACTCGTCGCGAATATGGCGTCGAAATACCCGGTACACGCCATGGCCTGGGCGGTGAGCATTGCCGACGAGGAGCCACGCGCGAACGCGATCGGCCACGCCATGCAGTCATGGGCGAAAAAGGACCTGGCAGGTGCATCCCAGTTCTTGAGCAAGATGGAGGACGGGAAAAGCCGGGATATTGCGATTCGCGGCTTCGCCGGGCAACTTGTCTCCAGTGATCCCGTCACGGCTATGGGGTGGGCGGAAACCGTCTCGGATATGGGCACCCGTCAGACGGCGATGTCAACCGTCGCTGATACCTGGTTGCGGAAGGATCGCAATGCCGCCATGGCGTGGATCAAGAAAGGACTGTTACCGAAGACGATTGAGGACCGGCTGCTCCAGTCCAAATGATGACCCTCCAGGCACTTCACATGGATGGCGAGACGACAAGATCAGCATCAACTCGGTACGAAAAGCAACGCGGTAAGAAGCGAAGCAACATGAAAGATAAAATCGCCAGCAGTGAACTCGACGCCGCGCTGGATAACGATCCGGTAAACCTAGTGGCGCATGAAAGCGGCGCCACACTTTAAAGAAAGGACGGAAGATGAACATCAACCCTGACAGAAGAGATCTCGGAGGGACTTCGTTGCGCATTGCTTTGTGCCTGACCGCAGCGGGCCTGCTACTGTGGGCGGGCTACGTTGTTGGCCGACGCATGCCCTGCAAAGCGCATTCTCTTGCTGCAGCGCCCGCACCGGCCGTCGTCCGAGCACCCGTACTCCCAACCGCCGCGCCAGAACCGACTGCGCCGCCTTCGCCACGGCCACCCGCCGCCCATCAGTCGGTCGGGTCGGAACCGATTCGCGACGACTCCCGGGCGCAAGAACTTGGGCGGGCATTGATAGACCCTGATCCGGTCTCAAGGTGGCGGAAGTTGAAGGCAATGGGCCTGAAGCCGAGCAACGACGACTTTCGGGCGGCCATGCCGGCCTCGGTGATGCAGCGTGATCCGTCTCTGCAGGACATAAAGGCCATAAAGGCTATGAATCAGGACATAGACACTGTGCTCAAAGTGCTGTCCCAGTGGGTGGCGGTGGACGCAGCGGCAGGAGCGGCCTGGATCATGCAACTGCCCGAACTACCCGGGTTTTCCCCCATGCCACACGGGTGCTTGAAGGAACGGGCGCTGACGAGCTATGTGCGTGATTGGACCCGACTCGACGCCGCGGCCGTTGAGAAATGGATTGGGACTCTCCCCTCTGGCAGCTCCAGTGATGCGGCGATCTCCGCTTGCGTACGAGGACTCATCGATACCGGAATCGTGGAGACTGACCCGCAGCGCATCGCATCGTGGTGCACCCAGGCGAGCAAAGCCCAAGGCGAAAATCCATGCGGCCCGTTCGCAGCGGCGTGGTATCGCAAGGACATGGAAGCCGCCACGGCCTGGATTAACAGCCTCCCGCCATCGTGGGGCAGAGATGCTGCGCTAAGTAGGGTGATCATGGACAAAGAACTGGCGTCACAAAACCCGAAGCAGGCCATGGAATGGGCGGCGAGCATGAGCTCCGAGTTTTTTCGCAGTCAGGCCGTCAGAGATGCCATGATTACATGGGCGAAACAGGATCCGGCGGGTGCCTCCCAGTTCTTGAGCAAGATGGAGGACGGGAACGCCCGGGATGAAGCGATTCGCGGCTTCGCCGGGCAACTTGTCTCCAGTGATCCCGCCACGGCTATGGGGTGGGCAGAAGCCGTCTCGGACATGGGTACCCGTCAGACCACAATGGAAACCGTCGCCAGTGCCTGGCTGGGCAAAGATCGCGCGGCCGCCATGGATTGGATCAAGAAAGGACTGTTACCGAAGACGATTGAGGACCGGCTGCTCCAGTCCAAATGATGACCCTACAGGCACTCCACATGGGACAGCGGGGACCGGGACAGCGGGGACCTGGACAGCGGGGACGGACAGCGGGGACAGACTAAATATTAAATAATACTAGACACTAATAGGTATCCGTGCATAATGCCACTCATGCAAGCGAGGAGGTGGTGTTATGCGAAAGGCGCGGATTGTGGAGGCGGGAGGCGGTTTCTATCACGTGATCTCCCGGGTTGTGGGTCGGGAGCGATTGCTGCGCGATGAGGCGGACCGGGAACTGTTCCGGCATGTCATGCGGGCCATGGAGTCATTCAGTGGGTGCCAGGTTCTGACATGGTGCTGCCTTTTCAATCACTTTCATGTCCTTATACATGTGCCAGCGGCCCAGGAGGTTAGCGATGCGGAGCTGCTTGC
>JBAXDB010000090.1:0-10675 GCA_037141135.1 bacterium
CATGAGGCTTTTTATCGCCGTGGATGTAGGGGATGCGGTGAAGTGTAACCTGATAGACGAGCAGCACTTCATTAATAAGATATACCCTGGCGTGAAGTGGGTCACACCTGATGCCATTCATCTGACGATGGCTTTTCTGGGTGATCTCTGGAGAAATTCCGTTGAAGCCATCGCGAAAGTACTGCAACAAGCCGGGAAAGCGAGCACGTGTTTTGAAATGACGATTCAGGGCCTCGGAACATTCGGATCAAAAACTTCTCCTCACGTGATCTGGGCCGGGGTCGGCGCAGGATACGATGAAATCACATTCCTTCAACGCCGGATTTCCGAGGCACTGCAAATTCAAAACGTGACACTGGAATCCAGGTCATTCCACCCCCATGTTACGCTCGGACGCATTAAAGCATCCCATGATGCCACGGAATTGAACCACAAGCTGGAATCGTGCAAAACGACTGCCTATGGAACGTTTAAAGTAGACCACTTTAAACTTATGCGAAGCATAATTCACCCACAGGGAGTCACTTACAGCGTATTGAACGAAGTCACCTTGCAGTAATAGCCATCAAAAAAAGGCATGGCACGTTACCGTGCCACGCCTTTTACGCTTTCAAGTTTATCGCCCTTTAAATCCGCTTCAACAACAATGACGCATTATGGCCGCCAAAGCCGAGTGAGTTGTTCAAACAGGCACGGATTTTGAACTCGCGCGCCTGATTGGGCACATAGTCCAGATCACAATCTGGATCCGGCGTTGTGTAGTTCATGGTCGGAGGAACCAGACCCTTTTGAATGGCCAGCGCACAGATAATGGTTTCCAACCCGCCCGCCGCGCCGAGCAGATGCCCGGTCACCGACTTGGTTGAGCTGACCATCACCTTCTTGGACGCCTCGCCAAATGCCGCCTTCACTGCATCCGTCTCGCTCTTATCGCCCACAGGCGTACTGGTGCCGTGCGCGTTGATGTAATCAACCATATCGGGAGTCAGCTGGGCTTCCACCATAGCCTTCATCATCGCCCTTGCGCCTCCTTCACCACCAGGTGAGGGGGCGGTAATGTGATTGGCATCGCACGTAGCGCCATAGCCCCCCACTTCGGCGTAAATCTTTGCACCGCGCTTCTTGGCGTGCTCATATTCTTCCAGAATCACAATACCGGCACCTTCACCCATAACAAATCCGTCACGATCCTTGTCAAACGGACGGCTCGCATGGGTCGGGTCATCATTCTTTGTACTCATGGCGCGCATGGCTGAGAAACCGGCAATACCAAGCGGGCAAACGACGGCCTCGGTGCCTCCAGCCACCATGATATCCGCATCGCCGTATTGAATCTGACGGGCCGCTTCACCAATGCAGTGGGTGCCGCTTGCGCAAGCCGACACCACACAAAAATTCGTGCCTTTCAGGCCGTGCTCAATCGCCACCAAACCTGAAGCCATATTCACAATCATCATCGGAATCATGAAGGGCGAACTGCGATCAGGACCCCGGTTCAGCAACACGCTGTGCTGATCTTCCATGGTGATCAAGCCACCCACTCCGGAACCTACCATACAACCGGCCCTATAAGGGTCCTCGGAGGCAAACTGAATGCCGGAATCCTCAACAGCCAACTTGGCCGCCGCCACCGCATAATGACAGAAAGGATCCATGCGACGCTGTTCTTTTTTGGGAATGAACTTATCAATATCAAACTCAACAACTTCGCCAGCGATCTGGGTGGCCATGGCGGAAGCGTCGAATTTCGTGATGCGGCGAATGCCAGAGGTTCCATTGATCAACCTCTGCCAGAAGACATTGAGGTCAGACCCCAACGGCGACACCACACCCAAACCCGTAATAACCACTCTTCTTTTTTCCATAGCCAACTCCTTGCGCTTCCTTCCAGCTCAAAATTCAAGACAAAATCGGGGAGATGTTGCCATCTCCCCGATTCTTCACAATCTCAGAACTTAGGCTGTGATGCCCTTGCTCTTCAAGTACTCAATGACGCCACCAACGGTCGTCAATTTTTCGGCATCCTCATCAGGGATTTCAGCGCCGAATTCCTCTTCGAACGCCATCACGAGTTCGACTGTGTCCAGGGAATCCGCACCCAAATCCTCAATAAATGATGCTTCGGGGGTGACTTGTTCGGCATTCACACCCAGCTGTTCGACGATGATATCTTTGACTTTATCTTCAAGTGCCATGTTCATTCTCCTTACTTTATTTACTTACTGCATCACCATTCCACCGCAGATCGGAAGAACCTGCCCTGTCATGTACGAGGACATATCGCTCGCCAGGAACAGAACCACGTTCGCCACATCCTCCGGCTGACCAAACCGTCCCATCGGGATGGCCCCCAACATTTTCGTCCGGACCTCTTCCGGCAACGCCTCGGTCATCTTTGTCTCAATGAATCCGGGGGCAACCGCATTAACCCGCACATTACGCGCCGCCAGTTCCCTTGCCGCTGACTTGGTCAGGGCAATCACTCCGGCCTTTGAGGCTGCGTAATTACACTGACCGGCATTGCCAATCAAGCCTATAATTGAGGCCACATTGACAATCGTCCCGGTGCGCTGCTTCATCATTGGGCGGGCGACCGCCTTGGTAAAGAGGAAAGTCCCCTTCAAATTGACTGTCATAACGGCATCCCAGTCCTGTTCCGACATGCGGATCATCAGGGTATCCTTGGTAATCCCAGCGTTGTTAATGAGGATATCAATCTTACCGAATTCCTTCAAAGCCCCGCTCACAGCTTCATCCACGGCAGCGGCATTGCCCACATCGACCTCGAAACACTTCACTTTGCGCCCAAGGGCCTCAATCAAACCCACGGTCTCAGCCAGCCATTCGACTTTCAGATCGCAGAGGGCCACATCACACCCCTCAGCGGCCAATTTCTTTGCAATGGCCTGCCCGATTCCCCGCGCCGCCCCGGTCACCAAGGCCACTTTACCTGTCATTGTCGCCATACAATCGCTCCTATCACCCTCAAGAGAGAGGGGTTATAATCTTACACTTTCAACACCGCCACGGCCTTTTCCAGTGTCGGCACATCCTGGATGCTTACAGAAGACGCATCCTTGTCAATCCGCTTGATTAAACCGCCAAGGACTTTACCGGGTCCGCACTCGATATACTCCGTCACCCCCATCGCTTTGAAGGTCTCAATGCTAGCCACCCATTGAACCGAAGAGGTCACCTGCTTAAGCATCTGGTCTTTTATTTCCGCAGGGGTCCCATGCGGCTTGCCCGTAACATTTGAAAGCACTGGGATCGCAGCGGCCCTGACCGGTATCTCGCCCAGAATCTGCTCCAATTTGCCGGCCGCCGAGGCCATCAGGGGCGAATGGAATGCGCCCGCGACCTGCAAAATAACGGTCTTTTTGGCGCCTGCCGCCTGGGCCAGTTTCTCGGCTTCCACAATCTTATCCTTAGCACCCGACAACACAATCTGCTCGGTCGAATTGATATTCGCCATCTGAACGCCGGTTGCCTCGCAAACTTTGGCCAGTTCCGCCATGGGCAGACCCATCACGCTGACCATGCCACCAGGCCGCTCCATACAGGCCTCCTGCATGGCTTTTCCGCGAACTTGAAGAATTTTCACGGCTTCCTCGAAAGAAACCACACCAGCCGCCCAAAGCGCAGTCCATTCGCCCAGACTCAACCCCGCCGTGCCGGCCACCTGAAGTTCGGGATAAAGCTTCTTAAGGGCGGTAAAACAGGCGGCGCTGGCCACAAAAATAGCCGGCTGACACTTGTCCGACTTGGTGATCTCTTCGATCGGACCATCCGCACAAAGCTGGGCGAGATCATAGCCAAGCACAACACTCGCGCGATCATAGAGATCTTTGCACTCGGGATAGGCAGCCGCCAAATCCTTGCCCATACCCACAAATTGGGCCCCCTGTCCTGCAAATACTACCGCTCGTTTCTTCATCGTCATATCCCTTTCGCCTCGCACGCTTCACATCTTGTCACGCTTCACGTCTCACGCCTTCTCACATCTTCACAACCATGGCACCCCAGGTGAGGCCACCGCCAAAGGCCACCATGATGACATTATCACCTTTTTTTATGCGGCCACACTGCATCGCCTCATCAAGGGCGACCGGAATCGAGGCGGACGACATATTCCCATACTTATCCAGATTAATGAAAAACTTATCGATCCCAACCCCCATCCGAGAACGAATGGCGTCCACAATACGCATATTGGCCTGATGCGGCACGACACAGGCGATATCATCAAGGGTCAAGCCGCTATTCTCCAGGGCACGCCGGGCAGACTCACTCATGGCGCGCACCGCATGTTTGAAGATCTCCTTGCCTTCCATCCTCATGAAATGCAGCCGGCTCTCAACCGTCTGCGAGGAGGCAGGGCTTCGGCTGCCTCCTGCCGGAAGGTTCAGCAATCCGCTTAGGGCGCCATCAGAACCCGTAACAGTGGAGAGAATCCCCTCGCCCGTTTCGCGAACCTGCACCACCACGGCCCCGGCGCCATCACCGAACAACACGCAAGTGGTACGATCCTGCCAATCCACGATCGTGCTCATCTTTTCGGCACCAATCACCAGAGCCGTCTTAAACCTTCCGGTCAACAAATATTGATTCGCGACATCCAATGCATAAAGGAAGCCTGTACAGGCCGCTTCCAGTCCGATACAGGTGGCGTTTTTCGCCCCGATAAGTTTCTGAACAAAGCAGGCAGTATTGGGAAACGGCATATCAGGAGTGATTGTCGCCACAATAATAAGATCAATATCCTCAGGCTTAACCGCCGCGGAGGTCAGCGCCCGGCGGGCCGCCTCTGCAGCCAGATCGGAGGTCGCCTGATCATCACTGGCAATGTGACGCTCACGGATACCGCTGCGGGTGACAATCCATTCATCGGTGGTGTCGACCATTTTCTCCAGATCGGCATTGGTCAAAATACGTTCGGGAACATAGTGACCCGTACCAATGACAGCAACATGACGAGGGGTGGTGCTCATGATTTATTACTTAACTTCCTTGCTTCTTCAATAATACGGTCGTTAACATGATGCCCCACCGATTCACAGGCGACCCGTACGGCATGATAGATGGCCGTACGCGAGGAGGATCCATGGGTAATAATACAGACTCCATTCACCCCCAACAACGGGGCTCCACCAAACATTTCAGGATCCATCCTCTTCTTGATGGTTTTCAAAGCGCCGCGCAACAACAAAGCACCCAAAATCCGTATGGGGTTCGCCTTGAACTCCTTCTTCAGCCAGGAGCCTATGGCATGCGCCACACTCTCGCTGGTCTTCAAGACCACATTCCCGACGAAACCATCGCACACCACGACATCCGTCTCTCCCCGGAACAAATCATGCCCTTCGACATTTCCCCGGAAGTTGACCGGAGCCGCGCTCAGCAACCGGAATGCCTCTTTAGTGGTCTCATTCCCCTTGGAATCCTCCCCACCAATGCTCATCAGCCCGACAACAGGGCTCGGTTGACCCAGGATTTCCCGCGCATAGACGCTTCCCATTACGGCAAATTCAGCCAGTAACTCCGGTGAACAATCCGTATTCGCCCCCGCGTCAATCAACACAATCGGCCGCCCCATGGTGGGCATCACCGTTGCAATGGCAGGCCGTTGAATCCCCTCCAAAGTACGCAGCTTGAGAGTGGCCGCCACCACCATGGCCCCGGTATTACCAGCCGAAACGGCGGCATCCACCTCACCCGCATTGATCATGTCCATCATGCGACTGATGGAATTATCTTTCTTCTTGCGGATGGCCAAAGCAGGTGTTTCCTCCATGCCGACAACTTCGGACGCATGGCGGATCAACAGCTTTTTCGGAATGGGCTCATAAGCCTTAAGTTCCTGACGAATCACCTCTTCCTGGCCAACCAGAACGAGTAACGTCAAGTCTTTCAGCTCGCGCGCCGCTTTCACGGCACCAGCCACAATCTCTTTGGGGGCAAAATCACCCCCCATCGCATCAACGGCGATACGCATAGGCTTAGTCGGCCTGTACGCTCACAACTTGACGCCCGCGATAGTAGCCGCATGAACGGCATACCCGGTGCGGCTCCTGAGAAGCCCCGCACTGCGGGCAATTTTTGATCGTCATCACACGCGCCTTGATGCACGCCCGGCGCGTACGGATCTTAGCTTTCGACTTTTTTCTTTTTGGAACTGCCATTTTTCACCTCAATATTGTCCAAACCGCTAAACGCCGTCCAACTCGCTTCCTTAAGCGGCTTACACCCGCACTTCGTCCGATTCAGGTTTACGCCGCACACGAGACACAGCCCGCGACACGATTCCTGACACACCGGATAATTTGGAAAGGCGAGGATAATAGTTTCACGGACCTCATCCGTCAAGTCTAGCGTCTCATGAAGATTTGGAACCTCTTGTTCATAGAAAAACGCCGGATCTTCCACCCCTTCCACAAAAGAGTCAGCACAGCGCGAACAAATAAATTTCACTTCAGTCCGCACCTGCCCCGTAACCAGTAACTCATGCTCCAAGCACTGGACATGCAACTCATAGTCAATCGGTCCAGCCACAGGAGCATTCGCATCATCTTTCAGCGCAACAACTTCCGGCGGAACTCGCCCCTCAATATCCAGCCCATCCTCCGGAATCCTCCAAGGTTCAATTTTGATAGACATGAGTGTCCTCCTTTTCTTCTCGTCAGGCTTCGTAATGGCTTTAAGAATTCAGAATTCAGGATTCAGGATTCAGAATGCTATATAAAACTGATTTCTGAATCTTGAATTCTGAATCCTAAGAACTATTCCTGCTTATTTTCCCATCTTCTTCTCTATAAACCGCTTCACTGCCAGGGGGACAAACGGACTGACATCCCCCCCTCGCTCGGCAATTTCACGTACCGTGCTGGAACTAATGTAGCTGAACGTCTCCTTCGGCATCAGGAAAATCATCTCGATCTCAGGTGCCATCTTTCGATTAGCAAGGGCCATCTGAAATTCGTATTCAAAGTCGGAAAAAGCGCGTAACCCCCGCAACAAGACATGAATGCCTTTGGCACGGGCGTAATTCACCAGCAACCCGTCGAAGGCATCCACTTTCACATTTTTCAAGCCCTTGACCGAAGCCTTGACCATCGCAATCCTCTCGTCAGCATTGAAAACGGTCTTTTTGCGAGAATTGATGCCCACCGCCACAATGACCTGATCAAAAATATGCGAGGCACGCTCAATCAAATCCAGATGGCCCAGCGTCAAAGGATCAAATGACCCAGGATAGATAGCCGAATGTCTCATTATTTCCTCAACTTCCTATACATTGTTACTCGCGTCCCGCCATATACCTTTGATGGCAGCATCTCCCAGGCAAAGTGCCGGGCTTCAACTTCCTCACGGGACTGCTCCATCACAAAGATTCCTTCGTCAGCCAAAAGCCCGCCAATTGACAGAATATTCAGCAACCGTGTTGCCCACCGGGCAGTCCCGGGCCGGTCATAAGGCGGATCGGCAAAAATGATATCATAGGACTGTGCGCCCCGTAAGCCCTCTATGAAACGGAAAACATCGCTGCGGTTGGCCTCCCATTCCTGATCAACCGTCTTCCCTGAAACTCCTCCACACAATGTCTCCAGATTTGCCTTCAAAACAGGAAAAACCTGGGCCCCACCCTCAACCCAGTCTATGCGGGTGGCCCCTCGGCTCCAAGCTTCAAGCCCCACAGCACCGGTTCCGGCAAACAGATCGAGAAAAGAAGCGCCGGGAATTCGTTCCGCCAAAGATGAAAAGATTGCCTGCCGGACCATATCCTGCGTCGGCCTTACCTCATCTCCCTTCGGCGACTTGATCAGACGCCCCCGTAATATGCCTCCCGTAACTCTCATACCAGGCACTATAGCCATTGATCCGCGGAGATGCAACAGCATCAGGGGTTCTCTCTTTATCACCCACATGTTTCAAGCAATCAAACGAGTAGGGAGCCCACCCCCAAGTGAATGACCCGCTACCACGGGATGCGGTTTATGAAGGGAGGGGCGGATGATTGCGGTGGACACCACCCTGACCTTGCATCCACGAATTCACTGCCGTGGTAACGAACGGGCGCATTTTCACCCAGCCGATTCAAAACACTACTTCAAGAGAGCGCTTCCCGCATCGATCTCTAACAATACTGGTCGAAATATTCAGCACATCATGCGCAAACCTATAAACACTGTTTGCGCATGATATCAGTCAAATGACCGTGGATTACAACCCCAATGAGCCGAACGGGTTTGAATTAAACGCTGGCCGTGAGGAGGAGCGTGGGCCATTGTTCGATGGGCCACGCCGTTCGCCGGGTTTTCCAGCCGCGGGACCGACGCCAGACCCGGCGCCAGACCGGCTGCCGCTCTTGGCGCTTAAGGCAATCCGCTTCCGTTGGGCATCCACATCCTTGACCCACACTTTAATCCGGTCACCCGCCTGAACCACCTCTGCAGGATCGGTGATGTAGCGGTCTGCCAGTTCGGACACGTGCACCAAACCATCCTGATGGACGCCCACGTCCACAAATGCACCAAAGGCGGTCACATTGGTGACAATGCCCATCAACTCCATTCCCGGCTTGAGATCCTCGATCGTATTGACGTCATCCCGGAAACAAGGCGCCTCAAACGTCTCACGGGGATCTCGCCCCGGCTTCTTCAATTCCGCAACAATGTCCTTCAGGGTGGGCTCGCCCACATCGGCACTGACATATTTGCGGATTTCAATCTTGTCGGCCAGCGTGGCATTGCCTACCAATTCCTTCAACTCAACACCCAAATCCGCCGCCATTTTTTCGACCAGAGCGTATCGCTCCGGATGCACCGCCGAGCCATCCAGCAGATGGGCCCCACCCCGGATCCGCAAGAACCCGGCCGCCTGCTCAAAGACTTTGGGCCCAAGGCTGGGAACCTTCAACAAGGAGGCCCGGCTGGTAAAGGCGCCATTCTTGTCGCGATAGGCCACAATCTTCTTGGCCAGGCTGTTACCCACACCTGACACCCGTGCCAATAGAAAGGCACTGGCCGTGTTCAATTCAACTCCGACGTGATTCACGCAACTGACGACCACATCTTCAAGCTTCTGCGCCAATAGCGGCTGATGCACATCGTGCTGATACTGCCCCACCCCAATGGACTTGGGATCCAGTTTCACCAATTCCGCCAACGGATCCTGCAATCGGCGTCCAATCGAAATGGCCCCGCGCACGGTCAGATCAAGATCCGGAAACTCATCCCGAGCCACTTCGGAGGCACTATAAATACTGGCTCCCGACTCGTTGACCTGAATCACCATGATATTCGACAGGTTAGCCTTCTTGAGCGTATCCCGGATAAATGCCTCGGTTTCACGCCCGCCGGTTCCATTCCCCACGGCAATAGCGGCCGGTTGCACCTTGGCAATCAGCTTGGCCAAATCAATCCGGGCTTCCATACCCGCCCGGTCGCCTTGGCTCAAATAAAGCGTCGTATTCCCCAGGAACTTGCCCGTGGCATCCAGCGCCGCCACTTTGCAGCCTGTGCGAATACCCGGATCCACCGCGATAACCGCACGCCCGCCCAAGGGGGACGCCAGCAACAGGCTCCGCAGATTCTTGGCAAAGATTTCCACGGCGGCGCGATCCGCTTTCATCTTGAGATCCACAGAGACATCAGTCTCAACGCTCGGAGCAATCAGGCGTTTATAACTGTCCTCAATCGCAGTGCGCAGGTGAACGGCAAAAGGCGAACGTTCGTTGACCTTCATAATTTCACCAATCCGACGCAGGATCGGATCGGCCTCAACGGTAAACGAACGCTTCAATACCCCTTCGTTCTCACCCCGGCGTATGGCCAGATAGCGATGCGAAGGAATATCAACCGCCTTCTCCTTGAAATCATAGTACTGCTCAAACTTGGTCGGTTCCTGTGTCTTCTCCTTGACCGCCTCGGAAACAATCATTCCATTGGCTGCATAATACTGACGTCCCAATGCGCGGATATCCGCATTTTCAGAGATCAATTCGGCCACGATGTCACGGGCACCAGACAACGCCTCGTCCGCCGAAACCACCTTCTTTTCAACATCAATAAACGCTTTGGCAGCCTCGTCTGGATTTCCCGTCGCAGGTTGCGCCAGAATCATCAGGGCCAGGGACTCCAGCCCTTTTTCGCGGGCAATCATAGCCCTGGTCCGACGCTTGGGCTTAAATGGCAGATAGAGGTCTTCCAGAACATTCTTGGTGGTGCAGGCCAGAATCTTGGCTTTAAGTTCATCTGTTAGTTTGCCCTGCTCCCCGATCGAGTCGAGGACGGTCTGGCGACGCTCTTCAAGATCCTTGTAATACTGAAGCCGCTCCTGAATCTTTCCGATCTGAACTTCATCCAGATTCTCCGTAACTTCTTTACGGTAACGGGCAATAAAGGGAATCGTACTTCCCTCCAAAAGCAGTTTGGCGACAGCCAGAACCTGCCGGGGGGCGATAGCCAACTCCGCTGCCAACCGGGGAATTGACGAGGCATCCAACGCATCATTTTGATCAACTTCAGCAACCATAGTATTCTCCTCAAAAAAAGGGGCCATTTTTACTGATTCCTGACAGGAAGAAAGCAAATAATAGGCCCCTTGCTGCCGGAGGGGGATGGGATGCAATGCATTCGGCCAGTAAACGGGCAAGATTTTGACATCATCTTCCATA
>JBAXDB010000091.1:0-10345 GCA_037141135.1 bacterium
GGGTTAGGGGTGGGTTCCGGGCGTAGAGAGTCGTTAGCTGGAAACTGAAAAATTACTTGTGAGATAGTTCATAATGCGAAATGCTGAAAAAGTTTACGGGACTATTGACGCCTGTCCGGAGTAGGTATAGTATTTGTCACATCAGGAAGAGGTATTGGGTTGAATAATGGTTAATCATCAAAAAGGAGTTTAGTATGAGTAAGCTGTTTCGGAAAGTTAAAGGGTTTACGTTGATTGAGTTGTTGGTGGTTATTGCCATTATCGGCATTTTGGCTGGACTGTTAATGCCAGCTCTGGCGAGTGCCCGTGAAAGATCCCGCCGTGCGGTCTGCCTAAGTAATTTGAAACAGCAAATCTTGTTTATTAAAATATACGCTAATGACAATCAAGAAGCGTATCCCTCCAGGTTATCATCACTGTTTGGAACGTATATTAAGGCTGGTGATCTTGGGATTTTAACTTGTCCTTCCGCTGGACCGTGGCAGATAAAAGCTGCAACTACCAATTTATTTACTGCAGATGCAAATTGCGGATATTTTTTTGCGGCCGGAAACTCTGAAATTAATCCAGCATCTACTCTGCTTGTGTGGGATAAGAATGGTGACGCATCAACGGCGTGTACTCAGGCGAAATGGGGTGGGAATCATGGAGGCGAAGGGGGAAATGCTGGATTTATTGGGGGGAATGCACAATGGTTCGTACCTGGTGCTACTTTGACAAATTCAATAGGTTATTATTTGACCACTATTTTGACAACAAATGATACTGCTATAGCTAGTACTGTTGGGCACTAATATCGTTCCATTTTGCAGGGAGTTATCAGCGAGCCGGGGACATGTAAATGTCCCCGGTTTTTTTATTGGGTGCGCCCGGCAGGGTGCCTCTGCTTCACGCGCACCTTTCCCTCGTGAATTCATAAAAAAATGAAAGGGAGAGTTCGCTGTAGTAGCCGCCGGAATCAGTGGGCAGCTGGCAGTTGGCAGTGGGCAGTGCGAAAGCACCCTGTAGTAGCCGCCGTGTCGGCGGCACTCTTGGCGCATATCAGAAAATACAGGCTTGCGTACTGACTGAATTTATATTAAATCAGTCAGTATGAAAGCTGATAAATACATCCCGCAGGCGCTGTTACATCGGCTCATATCGCTTATTTCACCAGGAAAAGTGATTGTTATTCATGGGCCACGGCGAGTGGGTAAGACGACACTGCTTCGTCATTATATGGCTCAATGTAAGGAAGAAGCGCTCATGGTTACGGGCGAGGATATCACCGTCCGTGAGTATTTGGAAAGTCAATCCCTGACCAAACTGCGCTCTTTTGTTGGAGATCGCCGGGTTCTGATCGTGGATGAAGCGCAGTATATCCGGCAGGTGGGTCTGAATTTGAAGATGCTGGTGGATCATGTGCCGGAGTTGAAGATTATTGCCACCGGGTCATCCTCTTTCGACCTGTCACATCATACCGGGGAACCCTTGACCGGCCGACAATACACATTGTTGATGTTGCCGCTAGCGCAAATGGAAATCAATGCCATGGAAACGCCCCATGAGACAAGGGCGCGCCTTGAGGAACGGTTGATCTATGGAAGTTATCCCGAGGTTGTGCTTACGGATTCCAATGAAGGGCGTGAGTTATACTTGAAGGAGTTGGCCGGGAGTTATTTATTCAAGGATATTCTGCAATTGGAGGGTATCCGGCATGCCGACAAATTAGTCCGGCTGTTGCAGCTTTTGGCCTTCCAGATCGGACATGAAGTTTCGGTGTCGGAATTAGGCACCCAATTGGGGATGAGTAAAAATACAGTGGATCGTTACCTCGATCTTCTTGAAAAAGTTTTTGTGATCCATAGCCGGTCGGGGTTCTCCCGTAATCTGCGAAAGGAAATTACCAAGAGTCGACGCTACTATTTTATCGACAATGGAATCCGGAATGTCCTGATTAATAATTTTAATCCAATCTCCATGCGAGATGATGTCGGCGCGCTTTGGGAGAATTATGCGATTGTGGAGCGGATGAAAGCAGCCTTGTATAAAGGCCGGACGGTCCAAAGTTATTTCTGGCGAACCTACGACCAGAAGGAAATTGATCTGGTTGAGGATGTCGGGGGGGCTTTATCAGCGTTTGAGATGAAATGGTCACCTGTCCGGTTATCGCCTCCGAACGATTGGGTGTCGGCTTATCCCAAGGCCCTTTTCAAGGTCATTCACCGGGACGCCTACCTCAATTTTATTTCAGGAAAATCAACGGATCAACATCCAACTTGTTTATGAAAGAGCTGTGGTGTATATGTACCAGCTCACCATGATTGCCAAAGTCGTAGTTGATGTTGCCGTTGACAAGGAATTCGACTACCTGATCCCCGATTTCTTGACCGCACAGGTCAAACTCGGGTCGCGCGTCAACTTGTCCTTTGGTCCGCGCAAAACTCAAGGCTATGTGGTCGGGTTCAGTCACTCCTCCGCACACCCGAAACTCAAGGCCATTGAATCGGTGGTGGGGGAAAAACCTTATATTGCTGATACTCTTCTCCGGTTGGCGCGTTGGATGGCGGATTATTATTGTGCGCCGGTTGAATTGGCTGTTCAGGCTGTGTTGCCGGGGGCGGTTCGCAATCAAAGCGCGAAGTTTAAGGAGCAGCTGTTTGTAACTCACACCCTCACCCCAGCCCTCTCCCCTGAAGGGAGAGGGAGTAGTGTGAGTGAACTCCCTCTCCCTTCAGGGGAGAGGGCTGGGGTGAGGGTCTCTTCAAGGGGGTTGGTCCGACTAAAATCTCCCAAACAAGCCGCTATTCTAGACCTTCTCCAGACCCGTGGCGGAATGTTCCTTCATGACCTTATCCAACTCTCCGGGGCCGATGCTGCTGCGGTTCGTGCCCTTGAAAAGAAAGGGCTGGTTCGCATTGAGAAGCAGGCGGCCTTGCGTGATCCGTTTGCCAATCACACGATTCTTCGAACCGAGCATCTCGTCCTGATGCCAGGACAGGCGGCGGCACTGGAAGTGGTCAAGCGAGCGATTGATAAGGTCGGGATGCACACTAAAACTTCCTCTCCCCTTGCGGGAGAGGACCGAGGTGAGGGGAATTCCAGGAATATGGTAGACGCTCTGCGCGCTTCTAACACCCCTCACCCCAACCCTCTCCCTCAAGGGGAGAGGGAGAAGACGGCGGGTGACGCTCCCCCGCAAGGGGAGAGGGAGAAGACGGCGTGCGGCGCTCTCCCGCAAGGGGAGAGGGAGAATGTGGGGAAGAGAGCGGACTCCTCCGTGATCCTCCTCCACGGTGTCACGGGCAGTGGCAAGACGGAAGTGTACCTTCAAGCCATTGATCACGCCCTCAGTCAAGGCAAAGGCGCTATTGTCCTGGTTCCGGAAATTTCTCTCACCCCTCAAACGATTGAGCGGTTCCGTAGCCGGTTCGGTGATACTATCGCTGTGCTGCATAGCCATCTTTCATCCGGTGAACGGCATGACGAATGGCATCGAATCCATGAAGGAACGGCCCGGATTGTGGTGGGGGCGCGGTCTGCTGTTTTTGCGCCTGTGGCAAATCTGGGACTCATTGTGGTGGATGAGGAGCATGAGCACACCTATAAGCAGGAAGAAATGCCCCGCTATCATGCCCGTGATGTGGCGGTGATGCGCGGGCATTTTGAAAAATGTGCCGTTTTACTCGGCTCCGCCACACCGGCCCTGGAGTCCTTTGCCAATGCCAAAAACGGCAAATATCAACTTGTGGAAATGATGAGTCGGGTTGACCACCGCGCCATGCCGCACATGCGGATTGTGGATATGCGGCAAGAAGCGGAGCGGACCGGGCGCTTGTCCATTTTCTCACGGGACCTTGTGGATGCCGTTCGCAAGCGTCTCGATAAGGCTGAGCAGGTGATGTTATTTCTGAATCGCCGCGGCTATGCTTCATCTTTGGTCTGTCCCAAGTGCGGCCTGGTGGCCAAGTGCAATGATTGCAGTATCGCCATGACCTATCACCGGCACGATGAGACGCTCAAGTGCCATATTTGCGGGGCCATACAGGCGGTGCCGGATAGGTGTCCTGGCTGTCAGGACCCGGCCTTTAAATTTGCCGGTATTGGGACTCAGCGCGTGGAGGTGGCGGTCGGAAAAATATTTCCCAGTGCCCGAATTGCGCGCATGGATGCGGATGCCACGCGGGGGAAGGATTCGCATCGGCGGATCCTGAATGAATTTAAAACCGGTAAAATCGATATTCTGGTTGGAACCCAGATGATTGCCAAGGGGTTGGATTTTCCGAATGTGACGCTGATCGGGGTACTCAATGCCGACATGAGCCTCCATATGCCGGATTTCCGGGCCAGTGAGCGCACCTTTCAGCTATTGACGCAGGTGGCAGGGCGGGCGGGGCGTGGTGAGATTCCTGGGGAAGTGATTGTGCAGACCGCGACTCCATTTCATCAGGCCATACAGGCGGCGCGGCGGTTGGATTATGACGGGTTCTGTGATCAGGAAAATGAGTTCCGCCGCGAACTGAGCTATCCGCCTTTCGGGCATTTAGTCTGTGTGGGAATCAAGGGAATGGATCAGGTCAAAGTGACGAAGGCAGCGGAGCAGTTTGCCGCCCAGCTTCAGCCGCTGCTTTCCGGCCAGGTGATTGTAAGCGGGCCGGCGCCCGCACCGCTTGAAAAAGCGAAAGGCCAATTCCGGCATCAGATCATGCTGCGGGCCCCGACGACCAGAGCCATTACGGCCCCGTTAAAGGTGGTGGCCCGTGAATTCCGCTGGCCCACCGGCGTCTCCGTGTACATCGATGTCGATGCTGTTTCGTTGATGTAGGGGAAGAGGGGAGGCACCACTGATCTTCACTGATTCACACTGATGGGAAAAGAGCAAGATTTACCGCGGAGACGCAGAGATTTAGAGAGAGAAATTCAAATGTGGCGTTAATTTTTCCACACGAGTACATGTGGAGAAAATAAACGCCACGGTTTCTCGAAGGAATTCATAGAGGGGAAGGATTCGTTAGAACCCCTCCTCTTTCTCATGGAATGGCTCCAGAAAACCGGCGCGGGATTTTTCATTCTGGTAATCCAGAATTAAAAATCCCGCGACATTTTCTTCAGGTTGTTTATCTTCTCTCGAGCGAAGCGGGTGGTTGAATACCCAGGGTTTTGATTAGTGTGAATTAGTGAAGATTAGTGGTGAAGTCTTCTCTTTTCTGGGCTTTGCTTTTATTCGCTAAGCCGCTATTTTATTCGGTCAGAGGTAATTGCTATGCAGACTAAAAAGTTTTATGTGACGACGCCGATTTACTATGTGAATGACCGGCCCCATATCGGGCATGCGTATACCACGATTCTGGCCGATGTTCTGGCCCGGTACCATCGGTTATTGGGTGTGCCCACCTTTTTCCTGACAGGTTCGGATGAGCATGGACAGAAAGTTCAGCAAGCGGCCGAAAAAAGCGGCGTTTCGCCTCAACACCATGCCGATACCACGGTGGTTAGATTTCAGGAATTGTGGGAAAAACTAGAGATCACGAATGATGATTTCATCCGGACTACCGAGGCCCGGCATAAAATTGTTGTTCAGGAAATCTTTCAGAAACTTTACGAGAAGGATGAGATTTACCGGTCCGAATATGATGGCTGGTATTGTGTTCCCTGTGAGCGATTCTTCATGGAGAAGGATCTGGACAACGGGACTTGTCCTGATTGTAAACGACCCGTCGAGCGGATTCGCGAATCCAATTATTTCTTAAGAATGAGCAAATATCAGGAATGGCTCATTCAGTATATCCAGGATCATCCAAAATTCATCCAGCCTGATTTCAGGCGCAACGAGACGCTCGGGTTTCTTCGTAAAAAGCTGAATGATCTGTGTGTGTCACGTCCGAAGAGCCGCCTGAGCTGGGGGATTGAACTGCCTTTTGATAAGGATTTTGTCGCTTATGTCTGGTGCGATGCCCTGACGAATTATATCAGTGCCGTGGGATATCTGTCCGATGATGAGAAGTTCAAGAAATGGTGGCCCGCCTCCTATCATCTCATCGGCAAGGATATTCTGACGACGCATACGGTCTATTGGCCCATTATGCTCAAGGCCATGGGGGTTGAAATGCCCGAGGCGGTTTTTGCACATGGCTGGTGGCTGATGGGCGACAGCAAAATGAGCAAGACGACAGGTAATGTTGTTGAGCCGATGGCATTTGCCGATAAATACGGGGTAGATGCCTTCCGCTATTTCCTGATGGCGGAAATGATTCTGGGGCAGGATGCCAACTTCACCGAAGAAGCCTTTGTCCGGCGTTATAATGCGGATCTGGCCAATGATCTTGGCAATCTGCTCAGTCGGTTGGTCAAGATGATCAGCACGTATACCGGCGGCGTGTTGCCTGAACCAGGTGTGACCGGGGAGGATGAGTTCACGCTCCGCACCGCCGCGATTGAGGCGGCGGGTACCATGGAGGTAGCGATTGCCAATATGCGGCTGGACATGGGGCTGACGGCGGTTGCCAATGTGGTGCGTGCGGCCAATCGCTATCTTGAAATCAAGCAGCCCTGGACGTTGGCCAAGCAGGAGGACAAACGGCCCTTGCACACAGTGCTGTACACCGCGGCGGAAACGCTGCGTATAGTGAGCGGTCTATTGTATCCGGTAATGCCCGGCAAGATGAGTGAATTACGGGTGGCGCTCGGGATTCATGAGACGGTGCCAGACATCCGAGCCCTTAAAGACTGGGGGCTGTTAAAGCCTGGAACCCGTTTGGGCGAGATGCAGTCCCTCTTCCCGCGTATCATGCCCGTGGGGGAACCCACCCCTAACCCCTCCAAGGAGGGGAGCAAGGCTGTCTTGACCCCTGTGGGCGTGGCCTTGGTGGAATATGCTGACTTCCAGAAGATCCAGTTGCGAACCGCCATAATCCTGGAGGCGGAAAAAGTTGCGGGGGCTGATAAACTGTTGAAACTCCAGATTGACGTAGGGGGCGAAAAACGCCAACTGGTGGCAGGTATTGCCTTGCATTATGAGCCCGCCGCTTTGATTGGAAAAACAGTCGTTGTTGTGGCAAACCTCAAGCCGGCGACCATTCGTGGTGTGGAATCGAATGGGATGCTGTTGGCCGCCAGTGTGGGGAAAGAATTAAAACTGATCACAGTTGATGGTGATATGCCGTCAGGGGCCGTGGTGAAATAACCCCTCACCCCAGCCCTCTCCCGCTCGTTCAGATCCGCCCGTGGCGGAAAGGGGAGAGGGTGAAGCTCTTTTCCCTCTCCCCTTGAGGGAGAGGGTTAGGGTGAGGGGATGGGTGCGTGGATAGAGGAGAAATTATGACAGACAATGAAGTGTTAAACATCTTTCTTGAAACCAAGGCTCTTTTGAAGGGGCATTTCGAGCTCCGCTCCGGGTTGCATAGCGACCAGTTTTTTCAATGCGCCAAGGTTCTCCAGCAGCCCCGCATAGCGGCCCGTTTGTGTGAGGCGCTGGTGATGAAACTCCGGAAGGAAAACCCTGGGATTCATATCGATGGTGTGATTGCACCCGCCATGGGTGGGCTATTTGTGGGACACGAAGTGGCCAAGACGCTGGGTGTGGTCTCCATTTTCGCCGAGAAACATGATGGCGCTCTGGTATTGCGCCGCGGGTTTGAAATTCCCAAAAACGCGGCATTCGTGGTGGCTGAAGATGTCATTACGCGTGGGGGGCGGGTTCAGGAGACGATCGATATCGTGGAGGGGCGCGGTGGCAAAGTGGTGGCTGTGGCCGTGCTTGTCGATCGGAGTGGCGGGAAGGCCCGGTTCATTCCGCCCACCGTGAGTCTGCTCCAGATGGAACCTGTAACGTTTGATCCAATAACTTGTCCGTTGTGTGCCAGGAAGTTGCCCCTTGAACATCCCGGATCATGAATATTCTGGTTCTCAATTGGCGAGATATAAAGCATCCGAGAGCCGGTGGTGCAGAAGTTAGATTGCATCGCGTCTATGAGCCGATTGTTAAGGCTGGGCACAAGGTGTTTTTGATTACCTCCCGGTTTGAGGGGGCCGAGGAAACCGAAATACTGAATGGTATAGAAGTGCATCGATTAGGGAATGATGTAACCTTCGCGCCGCTTTGCTTTTGGCATCTTCCGGGCTGGATAAAGCAGTTTTCAATTGATGTTGTTGTTGAGGATTTCAATAAGCTTCCTCTGCTGTTGCCATGGCGGACCCATCGTCCTTTGCTTATTCAGATGCACCATCTTTGGAAGGGCTCCATTTTTCATGAAACATCATTTATTACGGCATTGATCGTATGGCTCAGCGAACAGACGCTACGGTTTGTCTATAAGCGCGAAACTTTTTGCGTGGTTAGCGATTCCACTAAAAAGGAGCTGCATTCCATGGGCATTCCTTTGTCCAGAATATCCATTATTCATAATGGGGTTGACCTCGCTTTTTACCAGCCGCCTCAAAATCCCGGCAGAGAAGCGTCATTATTGTGGCTCGGGCGCATCCAGAAATATAAGGGGATCATGGATGCCTGTCTTGCATTTCAGAAAATTGCCGGAAAATTTCCCGATCTGACTCTGAAAATTGCTGGAAACGGGCCTTCCAAAAACGCAGTGCAGGCCTGGGTTAAAGCGGAAGGCCTCATGGGGCGTATCCGGTTTTTGGGCTTTGTTTCAGAAGAAGAAAAAAGAACACTGCTGCAGCACTCGTTATTCCTTGTCCAGTCGAGCTATAAGGAAGGGTGGGGGTTAACGGTTATTGAGGCGAATGCCTGCGGTACACCGGTGATTGCCAATAATGCCCCGGGCCTATGCGACAGTGTGCGTGATGGGGTGACAGGGCTTCTGTATCCCTATATGTCGATTGCTGGTCTGGCGGAGAATATGCAGCAATTGATTGAAGATCCCTCTCTTTATAATCAATTGTGCGGTAATGTCCGTGGTTGGGCGGAACAGTTTCAGTGGGAAACCGCAGCACAGGAAACTTTGGCGCTGCTTCAGGA
Source organism: bacterium (assembly GCA_037141135.1). Taxonomy (GTDB): domain Bacteria; phylum Verrucomicrobiota; class Kiritimatiellia; order CAIKKV01; family CAITUY01; genus JAABPW01. Next base: position 8,957 of record JBAXDB010000091.1, read on the forward strand.
TGTTTATCAAAGTCAAAAAAATAAGGGCAGGGCCTTGAGGCACCTGCCCTTATAGCGTCTGGAGAGTCCGGGTTAGTTTGACAACCGTCCGCCGACGCCCTTGGCGTTCTTAGCCGCGGCCTTGATACCTTCCTTCGGTCGCAATGCGCGCACGGCGGCACCCGCCTGCCACATTTCCGAATCATGAATCTCGGCCAGTTTCTTGGCCAGGAACTTCTGGTAATCCTTGCCGCCGCAATCGCGGAGTACTTCGCGGGTTTCCTGTCCAACCTTGACCGACTGGTACAGTTTCTTAAAGACCGGGAGATTGGCCTTATGGAAGATCGGGCGCCATTTCAAAGCGCCATGCTGGGCGGTGACCGAGCAGTTCTGGTACATCCAGTCCATGCCGTTTTCATCCACGAGGCGAATCAGGCTCTGGGTCAACTCCTCGACGGTCTCATTGAATGATTCGCTCGGAGAATGGCCGTTGGCGCGCAGGACATCATACTGAGCCTGCATCATGCCCGCCAGGGCGCCCATCAGCACGCCGCGTTCGCCGGTCAGATCGCTGCACACTTCCTTCTTGAAGGTGGTGGGGAACAGGTAGCCGGAACCAATGCCGATGCCCAGCGCAACGCAACGCTCGGTGGCACGCCCCGTGGCATCCTGCTCAACGGCAAAGCTGGAGTTGATCCCCGCGCCGGAAAGGAAGTTGCGACGCACGTTCAAACCGGACCCCTTGGGCGCGACCATGATAACATCCACGTCTTTGGGCGGGATGACACCGGTTTGTTCCTTGTACACGATCGAGAAGCCGTGCGAGAAATAGAGGGCGTCACCGGGCTTGAGATTAGCCTTGATGGTCGGCCATACTTGCCGCTGGGCGGCGTCGGACACCAGCAACTGGATGATGGTGGCACGTTTGACGGCGGTGGGGATATCAAACAACGTTTTGCCGGGTACCCAACCATCCGCACAGGCGCGATCCCAGTCCTTTTTGAACTCAGGAGCCTGACCGATGATGACCTTGAACCCGTTATCCTTGAGATTCAATGCCTGCGCTGGTCCCTGAACGCCATAACCGATGATGGCGATGGTTTCTTTTGCCAGAACTTTACGCGCCTTGGCGACCGAAAATTCCTTGCGGGTGACGATGTTTTCTTTTTCTTTGCCGAATGTGATCAATGCCATAATTTATTTACTCCTTTTGAAAAGCCACGAATTGTAGGAGTTTTTGATGCCACGTCAATCTAGAAAGTTAAAAGTTGAAAGTTGAGAGTTGTGGGGTGAGAGATGAGTTTTAACTTTCAACTCTCAACTCGCAACTTTTTCACTATCTGACACGCTGTGTCGGCTTCTTCATGGGGGGGATGAGTTTCCGACGGGCGAGAAGCGCCTGGATTTTAA
>JBAXDB010000092.1:0-10083 GCA_037141135.1 bacterium
CGGTGGAACAGGCCGAGGTTATTGCCGCGCGAATCGGGTTTCCGGTGCTGATGCGTCCCTCGTTTGTGTTGGGCGGTCGGGCCATGGTGATTGTCTACAACGTTGAGATGCTGCGAAAATACATGGCCGAAGCCGTGGAAGTTTCATCCTCACGGCCAGTGTTGGTGGATCGCTATCTTGAAAACGCGGTCGAGGTGGATGTGGATTGCCTTTCCGATGGCGAGACATCTGTGATTGGTTCCATTATGGAGCACGTTGAGCTCGCCGGGATTCACTCCGGTGACAGCGCCTGTACCATTCCGGCTCCGACCCTGACGGAAGAAGTGAAGGATGAGATCCGGCGCTGCACCCTATTGATGGCGAAAGAACTCAAAGTTTGCGGCTTAATGAATGTCCAGTACGCCATCAAGGATGGGCATGTCTATGTGCTGGAAGTCAATCCGCGCGCTTCCCGAACAGTCCCCTTTGTCAGTAAGGCCATTGGTGTGGCCCTCGCCAAGGTGGCCGCACTGGCCATGGCGGGGTTCAAATTGAAAGATATGGGGCTTACCAAGGAAATCATTCCCAAACACTTCTCGGTCAAGGAGGCCGTGTTCCCGTTTGCCCGGTTCCCGGGTGTGGATGTGATTCTGACGCCTGAAATGAAATCCACTGGCGAGGTCATGGGGATTGACACCAGTGGCGGGATGGCGTTCCTGAAGAGCCAGATTGCCGCCGGTAATCCAATGCCCGCCCAGGGGAATGTGTTCCTGAGCATTCGCGATGAAGATAAGGAGGCGCTGTTGCCTCTGGCAAAGCGATTGGTTGATCTTGGCTTCACCTTATACGCCACTGCCGGCACGAGCACCCTTTTGCGTGAGAATAAGATCAAAAGCCTGGCCCTGTTCAGGATTGCCGATGGGCGCCCGAACGTCATTGATCTGATTGAGGAAAAACAGGTGTGTTGGATCGTCAACACCCCGACCAGTGGGCCTACAGCCCGGATCGATGAAGTGAAGATGCGCTCCCATGCTGTCATTCGCGGGATTCCCATCACTACCACCATTCACGGTTTCAAGGCCGCGTTGGCGGGGATAGAGGCGATGCGGGATGCCAAGCGGATGGAGGTCTGCAGTATCCAGGAATTCCATCGCCATGCGCCCAAGATCAAGTATCCGAATTTGGGTGGTGTAGCGAAGTCGCCACGGCGCAAAACGGCGTGAAAAAACAGAACATCGAACAGTCAACTTCGAACTTCCAACGTCCAACGCGAGGATCGAAAGAACCGTCTTGGTTTTAACTTCGATGTTCAAAGTTGAATGTTGACTGTTCGATGTTCTATTCCCATCCCTGGTTCATCGGTGCGGCGGCAGGAACAGGGAATACGCAAGGGCAACCTTAACCTGGTTGGCGACGATTCCCTCATTCATCCCGGGTGAGGCATCCTCGGCGTACATATAGAGCGCGGGCCACTGTCCGGGCGGATAGAGGCTTTGTGCCGGCCAATTTCCCATGCTGCGTCCCGGCGCCTCCCCGGCACTGAACCGGCCGCCCGGTCCGTTACTAATCAGGCCGGGTATCAAGCCCGACGGCGTGGTCCGCATCAGGTGATGGAACGCTGAGGTAATGTAGCGTTGCCCGAGCCCGACCGTGAACACCAGATTCAAGGGGTGGCAGCCAAGCGAGAAGTCGTCCGTAAAGAGCAACCAGTCACGCGCGGCGGAACGAATCGCCTCGTCGTTGGAAACCGCCCAGGTCATGGCCGGTAATTCAGCCCACACCGGCAGTCCCCCGGTTCCCCAGGTGCTGGGTGCGTACGGGCTGCGCATGTGACGATAGGTTGTGGTTTCAGCCGCCCGCCGCCACGCGGTGAAGGTGCGCTCGAAGGCGTTAGCCAGCATCGCTTGTACCGCAGGATCGGCCTTGGCCGCACGCAGGTAGTGGAAGGACGCGTAAATCTGGTCGTACTTTCCATACTCTTTCAGTTCGCCTGACGGGGATCGCACCATCACCGATGAGGTCCGGAATGCGGTGTCAAAGAGGGGGGCGCCAGTGGCGCGAAACAAGGCGGCCGCAGCTTCGGCACGCAAATCAGCCGCTCCCGTTCCTCCGTGCATCTCGGCCCAGTTCCAGGCCTTGCGGGAACGGGCCAGGAAGACGGCCGCGTCGTCGGTTCGGCCCACTGCCTTCCATGCCATCGCGGCTTGGGCGGCAACAGCGGCGAAGGCATAACTGCCGGAGGCGGTCGGGGCGTAGGCAAACTCTCTCAGTCCATCCGTCTCGGCCGCATCCCCTTCGCGCGGATCCCCCTCAGACTCGATATACTCGTGTACCCCGCCATCGGGAGCCTGCAGACGGCACCAGAGGTCGAGTTCCCAACGCGCCTCATCGAGGATGTCCGGAATGCCGTTTCCCGGCTCGGGCAGGGTCAGCTGACCGTCATAGAAAGCGGAGGGATTCAACTCCCAGGCCAGCAATAAAACCCGGGCGACATCCAGGTGTGACCTTGGATTCCAGTCCCCGGCATCGTGATGGCCACCATACAGGTCATGTTTCTTTCCGTCGGTGGCAAACTTCGCAAGGCCGTGTATATCCTTTGCCGTTTCCAGGGTCGCGGTCGAATACTCGGTTTGTCCGCGATGACAGGGGGCGCGCCAGATTGGCGACCAGGACGGCTCGAAGGCGAGACCGCAGCGTTGGTGGAGCAGGCCGCTCATCACCGTGGCAAAGGGCACGGTGTAGACATCTGCGGCGACACGAAAGGCGTAACTACGTCCGACGCCGGGGATGGCGAGGTAATAGTCGCCCGGGGCATGGAGCGCCGAAAGATCGATCTGCCAGACGTCCTCGTAACTGAGATCCTGTTTGTAGACCGTCTCCGGCCCTTCGACCTTTGAGCTGGGCCGTGACGTAACGCAAGGCACGCGCTGGCCGTCGACAAGACGGAAGGTGGCGCGGCGGCGCAGGGTGGGGGTGCCGGTGAGCATGACTGCATGGGAACGGGCATGGCGCACCTCGAAGGTGGCGGTATACGGGGAAAGATCGCAGGCACCCCTATCGCCAAGCCAGAGGCCGATGTAGGCGTATTTGGTGGCATCGGGCAGGTACCCGATCTGGTTGACCTTCACTGCGGGATTGATTGAAACGCGGTCGTCGAGGAGCACGGAGGCGGCGGTATCGCCGCAGACCAGCGCCGCCCCTGTTTTGGCGGCCAGGTCAACACGGTAGCTTTTTCCCGGTTTCATCGCTGTCGGCAACTCGATAAAGAGGAGATGGTTGTCGAAATGGTGCCACGGCCAGGCATCGGGTCGGTAGAAGTCAAGGGTGGAGCGGCGGCCGATGTGTTTGGGTGCGACCGGCTTGGCGAAGGCCGGATCGTCCGATGAGGTCACGGCGATACAGGTTGGATCGGCCAGGCGTTTCAGGTCGAGGCCGGGGCCCACCGTCAGTTGGATCAGGGTTGGAGTGACGATTCGGGCCTGACGCAGGCCGTAGCGTGGCGCGCGGTCATCCCCGACCGGAGCGGCGGTGCCGGTGATCCATTGTGCTGCCAGATTCTCCGCCAGTGCCTGCGGGGCGTTGACCCTGATGAAATAGGTCTGATTCGGTCTGATGGCTTTGCCCGCAGGGAGCGTCACCGTTGCCGGGGTGTGTATGAAACGGGGGCCTGTCCAACCATTGGGGTAGGTGCCGTCAGGTTCGGAGGCTCCGAAGGTGACGGCGGCAGCGGGGACTCCGCGTTGAAAATCCACGTCGGTCGGGCTGACAACCTGAATCCATTCGGGATGTTTGGCCAGGTTTGCAGAGCAGAACCCGGCGCCGAACACAATCTCGATGGAGCCCGGACCCGCGAGCCTGGCACTACGCAGGCCGGCGCTGCGCCGGCCGTCCTCAAATTCGGACTGACCGGGAGTGGCCACGGTCGTACAGGCGAGGATGGCGGCAGCAACGGCATAGGCTTTCATGAATAAAGAACATGAAAGAACAGGGAGAGAAAAGCAATTTTAATAAACCCGGAGGAAAGGATGAAGGATGAATTATAAAGTATGAAAATAGGAGGGGAGAACATCGAACAGTCAACTTCGAACTTCAAACATCGAAGCAGTCAAAACGGATCCACATCGGTGACAGAAGGGGGTACCGCTCGCCTTTTACGGCATCTTTGCCCAAATCCGACCACCGAATCTGTGCCCACAGTCCGGCATTTAACGGTGCAATATGATACCACCCGTCATTGGGCTGTCGAAAATACCGAATCAGAATTAAATGATTTATGGGCATCCAATAGAAGTCCGAGTTTCGCAGGTTTGTAAATTTATCTGCCATCCCATCAATACAACTAGAGGCTCGACAGGGTTTCCCGCGAGTGCAATCATAAGTGCTTCAACTCCAAGCTATCAGGCGAAAAATGAATAGTCATATTGTTCTTACAAATCATTCCCAGAAGCATGCGTGGGAGACATGCAAAGATGAGGAAATGTCGCGCTTCGATCAAAGGAACAATGATCTTGCAATAAATGTCGCAACGAAGGCGTTAGAGATTGCGGAGCGGACGTTTGGCCCTGATCATCCCGAGGTGGCAACTAGTCTTGATAACCTCGCAGATTGTAACTGTGCTCAAGACGAGTATGAGCAGTCATTAGGCAATTACAGGAAAAAGTATTGTGACATAGCCGAACCCCTCTACAAGCGTTCTTTGGTGATAAGAGAAAAGTTTTTTGGCTCCAAACATGCTTCCCTGTTTCCAATCTTAGAAAAACTCTCGAACCTTTATTTCTCGTCAGGTGAACATGCTAAGGGCGTTCTAATAGCGCAACAAATCCTTGATATCAAGGAAAGTACCCTTGGCCATGATCACCCCGAAATTGTTAGTTACATTCATTTTCTTGCATATTATCATGAAAGATTAGGGCACTATGAAATCGCCGTGCAACTCTACCAGCGATCAGAGGTAATCTTTGAAAAGGCTGGCATTTCTGAGCATCCGGATTTAGCTTCCGCAATGGACGCAATTGTCGGGATGTATCTCAATCAAGATCAGTATTCGAAGGCGGAACCTCTTTGCCAGCGTTCGCTGGAAATTAGGAAAAAAATGTCTGATCCCAATTCTCGTGAATTAGCCCACACTTTAGATCAGTTTATGAGGGTGTATCTGGCCCAAGGGAAATTTGCTCAGGCCGAACCGCTTTGTCAACGCTGGCTCGAAATTCAAGAAATATTATTACCTCTGAATGCGCCCTATGAGGCATTTAAGTTCAAAGAAGTGAAGGTTCTTGATCGTAGTGCTGATTGGGATCTAAAAATGAGGAATTTTGAAGATAAAGCCGCATGCTTTTGGGAAAGATTATGGTGTAAGAATACGGAAGAGCCGATTCTCGATAATGAACGTGATTTTGCGGTCAAGGCCTTTATTGAAAAAGTAAAAGGAGCATGGGCAAAGAGCGATTAAATCAAGTAACCGGTTTAGCGGATGGAAATATGCGGGAGTCAAGTAGCCTGACACTGAGGAGGTAATGTTATGGCCATCTGTTGTGATTGTGGAAAAGAACACAAAAAGATAAATAAATGTGCCAACCTCAAAGCGGGTAATTCAATAGTTGAATTACCACTCAAAATAAGTTGGCAAGAGGCGTTGAAGAATGGGGATTGTCGGGAGATTCGTAGGCATGTGGAACGAGGAGTCAATTTGTGTGCCCCTCTGGAAATTGGGAAGCGCCATCCTTTAGAAGTGGCGATCGAAAATGGGCATTATGACGCAGTTGTCCTTCTTGTTGAACTCGGAGCCGGCTTAATTTCGCACGAAAGTTTGTACATTAATGAAGCAATAATGGTCGGATCATTTGATGTCGTCAAATATTTACTAAAGATGGGGGCCTTCTTTAAAGGGCGCAAGTCCCGAGGGGAATATCCCCTTCACGCAGCATTTAACGCAGGTAATCTTGAAATATTCCGATATTTGTTAGAAGCGCATTCAAATGAGGAAATTCCATTGTTGCAAAGGGCGATTATGACGGGAGAAACGTATGACGTTAATCAAATGTCACTTGATGCTGTAAATAGAGCAGACATCTACGGTGAAGTACCTTTGCATTGGGCTGTGCGCATGGGAAATCAGGCAATAGTCGAAGCGATTATTGGCGAGGGAGGCGATGTTGGGGCAAAAGGTATTGATGATGCAACCCCTCTTCATATCGCCGCTGAGTATGGGCGTTTACAGATAGTTAAGTTGTTGCTTTCTGCTGGGGCAGAGGTTGGTGTCTCAACAGGTGATCATGACGAATATGCTATGGATAGGTGGCGTAAGCAACCGCTTGAATTGGCCGTATATGGCGGCTATGAAGACATTGTAAAACGCCTGCTTGAGGCCGGGGCGAATGTGAATGCTGATGGACCTTTCTTTGATATTAATGACTGGACCCCACTGCATTCTTCTGCGCGTTTCGGGCATGTCGGTATCGTGCAGTTATTACTTGATTCAGGGGCGGATCTTATGAGGGGCGCGAGTGGGTACACACCACTTTGTGTGGCGGCGGAGTTTGGACAAGAGGCAATTGTGAAATTACTGCTTGCCGCTGGAGCGACCAGTGAGTTGGAGTTTTCAAACGAAGCGCTTAATCTAGCTGCAAGAAATGGTCATGAAACTGTTGTGAAGCTTTTTCTAAGCGCGGGCGCCGATAAGAATGGATATTGCCTAGATCAAGGTGTTGATGCATCTATTGATGAGATTAAGTTTCGAAAGTTTCATACGCCTTTGCATTGGGCGGCACAGAATGGGCATGTCGCTGTCGTGAAAACCCTGCTTGCCGCAAGGGCAGATATCAATGCAGAAACAGTTGAAGGTGAAACGCCCATGAGTTTGGCCGCCAAAAGTGTTGAGCGTAATGATATTATCGCTTCCACTGATCTGAAATATAAGGCTGTGGTTGAAGTCTTGCATGCAGCTGGAGCACCGTATGTGACCATCTAGTTCCGCGCGATCATTCGGTAGGTGTCTAGCGCTTTGAGCCTTATTATGATTCCCGCGAGCGCCAAAAGCATCGGGGAGGTAGCTTTTCCTGTATGCTGGAATCTGAAGGATGTTTGTTTTCATGGAAATGCGCCAAGTTCTTGTCGGAATATTTTAGGCAGCTCCAACAAGGTCGTGCACTATTACTTGAACGGGACTTTAGGGTGGAGTGGCTGTTTTGCGGCGCGCTGGCATTCGAATTGAGCGATTATGATTACATTCGTATCAACAAAGAGTGTACTAATTTTCGATATTATGTGCCTCGTTCGTGTATTTAAGACAAATTCATTTTGAATCACATATTTACAGAATCGGAAACAATCGTGCCAGACACTTCAAGATACAAAAATACTGATAATGACCAAAGAGGGCCATACATCCTTTCAGACGTTACAGCACCTTTTTGTCGGCCTTCACTTAGGTTCGATTGGCATGGCAAACTTCCCCCATTGGGCAGATCATGGCGGTATTCAAAGAGGAGAACACAGGCACTTGAAGCTGAAGGCAGGATTGTATTTTCTGACTCCAAGTTGCCAAAACTTAAGAGATATTTGAGTGAGGCCATTCGGCCAGATACTCAGATTGTTGAACCTGTGCTGATTTTTAAAGTCGAGTCAATCGTGCGTGTGGCAATGAGGTCAATTGCATTGTCGATAGCAGAGAACCCTTCCTGTTTGGCTCATGTTGAGTGGCGCGATCTTGAACGCGTATTGCGTGAGGTGTTCGAGTGCCTGGGCTTTACGACGAAACTCACGCGGTCAGGTAAGGATGGGGGCTTTGATCTTCAGTTAGAGTGTGTGAAGGCCGGTAAGGCGCTGATATTCTTAGTCGAGGTTAAACACTGGTTAGGTAGTGGGAAGAAAGCGGGGCAACCCGTTCTTAAAGCATTGATCGATATTGTTGCTCGGTCAGTGAACGGGACCACTGGACTGCTTCTCTCATCCTCCGGATTTACTACGGATGTAATCAATTCCCGAACTGAAGTGGAGCAGCACCGAGTTCGTCTTGGCGGGCACTCTAAAATCGTCTCACTATGTCAGCACTACCTGCAGAGCAGTAAGAGTGGCCTCTGGATTCCAACATCCGATTTGCCGGATCTTCTTCTTCACGGAACTAATTGATTTTGCTCGAATTCCGATCAGCAACGCCGCATTGGTTCTGGCGGTCTTGAGGAAGGTGTCAGAGTGGGATCTACTGGTCAGAGTTCCTGTTTCTGACTCTGTTAGCATCATTAAGAGGCCACCCGTGGCGACCGGCATGATCTGCCGGTCAATGCAAGCAATGTGTTCCAAGAATGGCGGCTTGTTTTCGCTGACTTCCAAAGCCTTAACATCGCTTCTGCGGGGCAGGTACCCCCGGGCGTCCTCAAACCCGGGCTGACCGAGAGTAGCTAGCGATGTGAAAGTATGGATCACGGTGGTAAGGGCATAGGATTTCGCGGGGGAAGAACATGAAAGAACAGGGGAGAAAAGTGCTCTAATGAACCCACGGCAAAGGATGACCTTATTCAATAAACCAATACTTAAGCGCTTTAGAAAGGATTTGACCCTGTAATTTCGACGATTGATTCGCCGGAGTCGAGTAAAGTGATAGCGGATTTGAGGGCAGATTGGAGGATACCACGGAGATTGCTGTTCGATGTATTGCCGCAGGTGAGCCAGATTACCTTTGGCGGAGGGCCATGTTGGGCCAGCAAATGCAGGAAGTCGGCGTCTTTGGTCATCACAATCGCCGCGGCTTTCCGTGCGGCCTGAAAAATCTCGAAGTCCGCAGCATCTCGAAGTCCTAGATCTCGTACAGCTATTGCGGATATTTTCAGATTTACGGTAATCCATTCCGCCAGTGAGGGTGAAAGTTGGGCATCCACCCAAATTGTCATGCCGCCACCACTGGATGATCGATGCACTTGGATGCGTACTGAAGGCATGCCGTCAGGTCGGCTTTCTCGAGATCCGGCATTTCTTCAAGAATCTGGGTAGGAGTCAACCCTGCGGAGAAAAGATCCAAGACATCGGTCAGACGAATACGCATGCCGCGAACGCAGGGACGCCCGCCGCATTGCTCTGGATCTACCGTAATTCTGTCATTTAGATACTTCATAATCATCTCCTACTAATTATTAATTTATCACAGTGCCACAAAGGTTGTCATGCCGTAATTTGCCTGCAAATATATTTTACGCTATATGGCGCCATCCGGCTACCCCTCCGAAGAGGCGCTCTATCATCTGTGCTATCGGCCCATATAATACTGGATGCTATCCGACTTAATGTCATGATTATGAACAAAAGTCGTGACTATTGTGCAGATATATGAATGATAGTCGGACATGAAGAGATATCTTGAAGACGTTATTGCTCGGGATATTCGGCGGAAAATGGTTTTGATTGCGGGTCCGCGTCAAGTTGGGAAGACGTTTCTGGACAAGGCCATCATGGGCGGCTTTAGCAACCCCCAATATCTCAACTATGACAACATGGCTGATGCCCGGATTGTGGAAACTCAAACGTGGGCGCAAGCCGCCGATGTGTTGGTTTTCGACGAAATCCACAAGATGGCAAACTGGAAGCATTTTTTAAAAGGGGTATTTGATTCCAGAGAGCCGGGCCAATCCATTCTGGTGACAGGCAGTGCGCGACTCGATACCTTCCGGCAAACGGGGGAATCCCTGGCAGGCCGGTATTTCTCCTTTCATCTTCATCCGCTCTCTCCACGGGAACTTGCCGGTCAAATGTCTCCTCAAGAGGCGCTTTCGCGGTTGAATATTCTGGGTGGGTTCCCGGAACCGTTTTTATCCGGTTCAGAGGTTGAGGCGAAACGGTGGCGGAACCAGTATTTTACGGATCTGGTGCGGGAAGATATTTTGGATTTCAGCCGTATCCATGAAGTACGTACCATGCGGCTCCTCGTGGAAATGCTCCGGTCGCGAGTGGGCTCGCCATTATCCATGGCTGCCTTGGCTGAAGATCTCAAGGTGGCGCCCAATACCGTGCGAAGTTATGTGGATATTCTTGAATGTCTGCATATCATTTTTTTAATCCGTCCCTTCCATTCCAACATTGCCCGTGCCATTCAAAAAGAACCGAAACTCTACTTTT
>JBAXDB010000093.1:0-10037 GCA_037141135.1 bacterium
CGCAGAAGACATACTGGTTAGCCCCGCCTGAAATGCCAATTTTATCTTTCGACAGCCATCTCCCCAGCGAGGCTGAATAATATCGACTTCGGAAAAATAACAGCCCTGTTGAATATGACGCCTCCCGCCCCTGGAAGGTAAATCTGTTCCCATAAGCCGAGGCGGCCAGCACGGTTCCGTTACTGCTGAGCACCGTGACCTCGCCCCAGGCGGTGTACTTGTATTGTTCAACAACCGTGCCGTTGGTGTTGACCAGGGCATGTACGCTGCCTATCGCATCCTTCAAGTAAAAATAGGTATTGGTCGCCGCGCCATAGGTTGTCATCGACAAAATGTTATCGACCCCAGGACCGTGGGAGAAAGACCTCGCCAGAACATTATTGCTCCACTCGGCGACGATGTGCGGGCCGGCGTAGACAAACGAGTTCGTGACCGTACCGGCAATGATCCGGGCACGTCTGCCTAATGGGTCATAATCATATTTTTCTACGGTCACGCCATTGGAACGGGCTTCGATCAGTTCATAGCGCCCGTTCCAGTAGAGAGCCAGTTTCCTGCTGGCGCTGTATTGCAGGTTCGTGATGTTCCCTGCTAAATCATGCTGCACCAGCGTTCCAGAGCCAAAGTTCGTCAGGATGTTGCCCACCGCATAGCTGTAGAGATTCGTCACGCCATTCGTTATGGCGATGGTTCGGTTCCCGGCCAAATCATAATTCCACGATGCCGAGTAAGTCAGGCCGGTGCTTGCAAATTGTTTTTCGGAAAGCAGCCGATCCAACGAATCATAAGTGTAGGCCGTCCATCCACCATTTTCGCGACTGACATTGGTAATCATGCCTGCAGAATTGAATGAATAACCAAACCCGCGGACAGTCGTTCCACCTGCTGTTTTCCACGTAATATTCGTGGCGCGATCCAGAATGTCATATCCCAGCGATTCACTAATCGCGGTATTTGTCACCAAGGCCACCAGCCCGTTGTTTGTATTATAGTTCCACTGGAATACCGACACCCGGTTGGAGGCCGCCTGCGCCGTCAGTGACAGCGGCCTTTCTGCCGCATCATAAGTCCAGCCGTACCGAACTAATGTGTTGGATACCGCGATGTTGGTCACATTGCCGACCGGATCAAACTGCCATGCCACAGCATTAGTGCGCCCGCCAAACACCGACCACTCAAGATTTCGGCGCCCTAAAATGTCAAAGCCGTTGGTGATTTGGGTCCCGTCAACATTCCAGGAAGCGCCGCTATTTGTGTATCCATAGACCCCACCCAGTTCGCCATCGGCAGTCCAGGTGAAAACATTCATTTTGCCGGGATGCATCGTCCACACCAGCCGCCCATCCGTTCCGTAGTAATTCGTCACTGCCGTTCCGTCGAACCGCTTGATGTCCTTCACATAATCGCCGACGCCCCAGTTGATTGTCATCACCTGGTTCTGAATATTGGTAACTGAAACCGGGCGATCCTGGGCGTCGAGCTTGTAACTCTCGACTGCCCGACCCATGGGATCGGTAATCTTAAGCGTGTTAAACAATTTATCATAGGCGAAGGCAACCGAAACATTCGTGGAGTTCGGCCCGTCCAGCCAGCGACTTACAGAAGCCGGTTTCCCAGTGGGCAACCACGTTAACACGTTGGTTCGGCCCGCTGTATCCACCATATTCGTTAGGTTGCCTAAGATATCAAAGGCGAAGGCTTCCTTGAGTCCGTCTGGATATGTCACTGCTGTGACCTGCCCGAGCGCATTCACTGTCAGCGCATTGGTGCGGTATCCCGCATCGCCTGGTACAATCACAGCCGTCACCAGGCCCAAATCATTCCTCACAAACCGCGTTTCCGGTCCCAGTGCCGGAATTACCCGTCTCACATATCCCGCTGAATCGTTTTCATAACCCAGCCCGTGCCCATTGGCGTTCGTCACCGCCGCGAGCAACCCATTCGTAGTGTAGAAGAACCGCGTCTCGAAGCCGTTTGCCACGTTCGTGCATTCGCGCACAACGTTTATCAGGCCATTTGTGTACTCGAAGGCGGTTTTGTGCCCGGCAGGATCGGTGGATGAGGCAAGGGTGTCATCGGCATTCCAACTATACGCCGACCAAAATTGAGCCGCGTTCCCGCAATATTTCACGCTATTGCTGAGCACATTATGGTGCCCGTCATAGGCTGCCACTGCCTCCAGCGTGTCGCCGCTGGCCCCATCCTTGAGGCTCTCATTCGTGAGGTTCTGCGCCGCATCATACTGGAAGTGAGTCCAGGTATTACTCCAAGCGGCTACACCCGGTGTACCGGGGCCGGTGATGCTGGTGATCAGCATTTTGACAGGATCATAGGCATACTCATGAACCAGATTCGTGTCGCCCCGATAATAGGTCACCCGTGTCGCGAACCCGCCTGGATTGGTATAGCTCAGGGTGTGACTGTTCCAGCACAAACCGGAAGGATCGAGCGTCATTCCTGTCCCGCGCGCCGTCACCACGGCCGGGTTGCCGTTCCATGCCGGGGAATTCGTCACATAGCCGACGCTGTAGGCAAAGACTTGCCCGGCAGCGTTGACCCTCTGCGTCATCACATGGCACACATTTTCATAATCGTACCGCGTGGATTTCGCCACACCATCCGCCATCCGGATCGCATTTGTAAGAAGGCCATCAGCATTGTAGGACAACGTCACGTAAAGGTTCGTACTCGGCGAATCAACCCGCGACAGGAGGTCTCCCGTATAGGACATCGCCAACGCCTTGCCGTTGTCATGGGCCACCTGTGTCAACTTTGCGCCGGCATGGGTGAACGTGAGCCCCGTCCCGAAACCGTCCTCCAGCCGTTGAATCGCGCCGCTGGCGTCGAACCGCGCCACCGTCCCGCCCGGCCACTTCACCCGGAATTCACCATTGGTGAAGACAAGGGCCAAATTAGCGGTCTGAGGCGACGCCAGCGTGAAACTTCCGGCGGCCTCGGTACAGAACCAGTAAGACTGGCCGTCTCCCGTTGTCATCACTTTGAATGTACCCGCCCGGCTCCCGTAGGCCGCATTGGAAACTGTTGCCAATGACCAGTCGAGGCTATGTGTCCAGCCCCGGCCCAAGGCATTTGAGGCCGTGGCTGCGCTGTTGTAGGCACGGACAAACGCCAGATCAAATACCGGGCACGCCACGGCCAGATCGGACTCGTCCAAGGTAATGTTCCCGTTGATTGTATTGATGGGATCGGTCGTAAGCGCCGTAGTCCCGCCTGCTTTGACATTCTGCTGAAGCATGTTGGTGGGAATGGTGAATTCCCAGAAGATACCACTGACATCCGGCGGAGTGCTGCCGTTCCATGGCAGGTTGGCGCTCAGGGCGGCATTACTCACCGAGGCGATCCACGGGGCCTGGTTGGAGGGCCAGTCAGCCGCCTCAAAATTGACCTGGTACTCGTCGGTACCGCCGCCTTGGCCGGTTTCCGGACGCTGGAGCATGAAGCGAACAGTAGTTCCGCGTTCAACATACACTACCTTTGAGTCATACCAGGTGTTACCGGCATTACAGGAGGCGACAACGCTGTTATTGAGGATCAGATTCCAAGTGTCGTCGTTCCGGTCGGGATCCGCCATCGTCACCCGTATTGCAAGCGAACCGCGCTGGAAATCGTTACTGTTGGCAATTCCGTCACCATTCCAGTCACCACCAGCATCGCCAGGATTGATGGGGTTCAGTCCTCTTGCAACTTCCCATCCGTCGGGCAAGCCATCGTAATCTGTATCCCGCTCCATTGGAACCGTCCCGGCCGTATATTCCTGGGCATCCGTAAGCCCATCATTGTCGGTATCCGAAACGCCAGTATGTAAAAGATTCCCGAAGTAATACACTTCCCAGTCATCATTCATGCCGTTAGCGTTGGCATCCACAAACTGGAACCCGTCGCACCCGATGTCGGGAGTCAGGGGATTGGCCCATGGATCGCCATTGATGTCGGTCGCGGGCAAACCCGACGGAGTTCCGGCCCCGATGCAGGGAGAACTTGGTGACAGCAACCGGTAGCCAGCCATCAAGCGCGGATCATTGGTGATGATATTGGAGGATGCGTTGTTCGTGTAACCGCCCTGAACACAGGAATAGATGGCGTTAATGCCGGATGCGAGTTGGTCGCCGGAATTTCCCCACACAATGCCATTTCGGACCGTCACGCAATTCGGCGTACCGCGCCCCACAACCCCACCTGGCTCATAGGGGTTGTCACACACGTTGCTGGCAATCAGGCAGTTCTGGATGTAGCCCTCGTAGTTGAAACCTCCCGCCCCGCCGTACGGCGCCCTATTCTCAACGATTGCCGTGCTCTCAATCAGCGTCCCGTGCCCGGTACTATTAGCGTAAAATCCCCCATTGTTTAACCCCGCCATATTTCCTGCGATCAGACATCGGCTAATACGAATCGCACCCCCGTTTATCTTGATCCCGCCGACATCAAGCCCCATGTTACGTTCAATATCACATTGGACTAAACTTGATGAGCCACTTCCACCCGCTATCTCAATGCCACCCGCGCCATAGACGGCGCTATTTCCAGAAACCACACTATTACTTATTGTTAGCGGACTCGAACCCGTCTGTTCGTGATAAAAGCCTCCTCCAAACATCGCTGTATTGCTCACGATTTGTGCATCAGCCATCACAGGACATTCATCGGTGCCACACTTTCCAGCAGCTCCAAGGGAACAAATACCACCCCCCTTATCCATGGCCCCATTCCCGGATATTCGGCTGTTGGCCACCGCCAACAATCCGGTTGACCAAATCCCGCCACCATCCCCATATACCGCATTATTGGAGACGATCTCGCAATTCACCACGATTCCTGTCGAGTTCATCATCCATAACCCACCTCCATCAAAAAGCGCCTGATTACCGACAATGACCGTGTTGGAAATGCATGGAGTTCCGCCCACGATATACAACCCTCCGCCACGATCCACCATGGTTCCATAGTCTCCCCCGCCATTGCCTTCGATCCGGCATGCCGTTATTTTTGCACCACTGTTGACCAGCACAACCGCTCCGGCACCGCTTGACCCCATATAGTCCATTCTGTTGCCTACGATGGCGCATTCCGTGATCCATGGACTTGCATTGCTGACCATCATCGCCGCACCAATCGACGCTTGGCCTTTAGTGATGGTCAGTCCCTTGACGACCGAAAGAATGGTTTCCCCACTGTGGAAATAAAAACCCCGGCCGGCATATTGGCAGTCAATCACCGTGTTGGAAGCCCCGCTTTCCGACACCAACATCAATTTTTTTCCGCCGAAATCAAGATTTGTGTTCCCTGCTCCGGAATAAGTCCCCGCCTTCACCTGCACCACAGCATAATCCTGGGTCACACTGTTGATCATCGCCTGGATGGTGCTGACGCCATTGGTCACAATATGGGTCGGCGAGGGAATGCTATTACTCGAACTTGGCTCGCTTCCGCGTTTGATTTCATAAATATTGAGATAGCCATCGCCATCCTTGTCCGCCATCGCATCGGCAACAAGTGGATTCAGCCCGTATTTCACCTCTGCGCCATCCAGCATCCCGTCCGCATCGCTGTCGCTATTGGTCGGATTTGTGCCGTGCTTGTACTCCTCAGTATTGCTGAGCCCGTCCTGATCCGGGTCGGCCCCCAATTCCCAGATCGCATGAACCTGGTTCGTCGTCCACTCGCCCGGAAATACCCGGACATCGTCGAGAAGACCGGCAAAGAAGTTGGTTGGTATCGCGCCAGAAGCAGACCCAATCCGCAGGACATTGGTGTCCTGCGAAATCGCCCCGAACCCCAGCCCCCAGTCGTAATTAGTGGTAGCCACCCGCGTGCCGTTGATATAGAGAGACTGAGCTGAACTTCCAAAAGTTCCGGCAACATGAACCGGCGTATCCGCAGTGAGGGCACAGGAATATCGCTGAGATTTGATCCCCGATGCGCCAACGGTAAAGGTCACCGCACCCGTTTCGTACCCGAGGCTGTAACCAGCTGTGCCATTCGTCACACGCTTGCTCAGGAACATAGCCGTTCCGTTCGTGTATAGTCGGCTGGGCTTGACCCAGAGGCCCACGCTGATTTGGTTGGGCTTAAGTGTGGTGCCGTCAGGGATCGCGATATAATCGTTTGTCCCATTCAACGATAAGCCGTTGCTGATGATTCCGGATGCCCATGCATTAGAAACGCTCATCAACACGCCGTGGTTTGCGTTGGACGTGGTATCAAAAACATTGGTTCCGGCCCCCTCATCAAGTTTCCACCATGCGGATAACCCACTCCCACCGCCTCGTGTCGGATCAAGCCCATAAAGAACTTCCCACCAATCGGGCAACCCATCCTCATCATCATCAGGATCGGCCAGCGTGATATCCTGGCCGGTGAGGTTGGCATTCAGAAATACCGGGTTACTGTTATGACTGCCCCACGCCTCCCATGATGTTGGCAGAGTGTCAACGTTGCTGTCCCGCCATGCTCGCACCCAGTAATAGGCGTTGGGAGGCAAATGGGTGATGGTATATGTCATGGAATTTGTGAGCGTGTCGGCATAAACCCAGGCCCAGTCCGTCCCATTGGTGCAAGCTACAACATGGATTATCCCGGTCTGGGGGCCGGTATAGGTGATCGTGCCGCTGAGGTCCCAAGGGTGGTTCAGTATATTCGTAGGGTCGGTGTTGGCATTATATTCTTCCTGGTTCGAATATTCATCACCATCAGGATCGCCCGCTGCCGTGTTTGTTACGTTCCCGAAACATGCAATTTCCCACCAGTCGGGCAGGCCGTCGCTGTCGTTGTCAGGATCTACCAGCGTAAAGCCTTTCCCTGTCACACGGTTTGTGATGACCGTTAGAACATTGGTAAACACCCCCCGCGCCTCCGTGGCATTGGTCTGCCCGTTGCCAATGCTATCCACCCAGGCCTTGAGCCAATAATTCGTCTGCTCCAAATCGGGAATGAAATACGTCAGTGGGAAGCCACTGGCGGAAGAAGTATAACTATGGCCGGTTGACCAACTATTGGAGTCTGTTACCGCGATCACCCAAACGGTGCCTGTCTGGCGGCCTGGGTAGATTAACGTTCCTGAAACATTCGGGGGATCGTTCGGGTCAAGCGGATTATGGCCATGCGCGACCTCCCAGCCGTCACCCATCCCATCCCCATCCGTATCCCACAGCGTCGGATCAGTTCCCAAAGAAAGTTCACCCAGAACCATTGTGCTTCCGTTTGTCGTTACACCGCCAGGATAGGTGTTTGTTGAAACTACCCCGCTATATCCATCCACCAACCCATCCCCATCGGAATCTAAAGCGTCGGGATTAGTGTGGTAGATGATGGCTTCGCGCCCGCCAGCAATCCCATCTCCGTCCGTATCCTCCGAATTACCCACCCGATAGAAACGATTGCTAATACCGGCCCCATTCGTCGAGCCAGTATCGACCCACTGCAATGTATTTGTACCAGCCGTCACAAGATTGGTATCAGCGACCCACCATTGCCTTGGCATCAGGTTGGAACTAATCATCATTTCAAGCCGGTTCGTCAGTGTATCCGGGTAATCCACCTGCAGGAGCCTGCCTGAACTTACCATTCCAATTTGAGCTACCACGATATTGGTTTCGGATCCCGCCATTCTCATCATCGACATCCCACCGGACAATGACTTACTGGGGGAATCAGCCAGCAGAACATCCATCAGTGATGCAAAACGATCCTCGGCATAGACTTCTACGTAATCATCAGTAATCAGCGTGATTTCCATCTCCACATGTGAGGGGTCAAGTTCCTCTTCATCCTTTGCCCGTTGAGCCGTGGGAAATGACGCCGCATATATCTGCGGTCGTTTTTGACGTGCCAGCCAGCGCGGGTCATAATCAGAACTGGGTTTGAAAACATAGAAGACCTTGCCCCCCGCGTTCAATACCTCAATCTCCCGTGTCGCACGCACCTCCCGGAGTTTCAGGTGATAGACCGGACTCCCATGCTCAACCTCAAACACAAGCCCATCAAGAAATGACTGGGGGAAAGTCTTGGGATCAAAGGAAATCATCCCAACCGGAAAAGAAACCGGTATTTTCATGCCCGGCACAAACAGAGAAATATTGTGCAATTGCAGAGTGCGCAAACGCTCGACCAGAAAAGCAGGACTGTCAGCGACATTTTTCCGGAGGTCGTCCACAAGTTTAGCCTGCCGGTCTTCAATAATTTTCACACTGAGAGTCGTCAAAGCCCAGGCAGCTGCTGAAAGGAGACACAGGGACGTCAAAGCATAGATAACCAGTGAACCCAGGCGTCGTCGCGGATAAAGGCAGGGGCGTGTGTTATTCATAATAACTCTATCTCTCTCCCCCCTTGGGCGTAAGATATGGACTTTCTTATTCTTGGCGGCAAGGAAAGATTCTTTGAGGCTTCCAAAATGGATAGCAGAGCTGTCCGATCTTCATAGGTTCTGGCAAAATAATTCTCTAGCCGGATTTTCCTTCCGGTCCATTCCCGCTGGAACTCCTCACCGCAATCTACTGAAGACATTGTTCCGATCAACGTGGCATAGTGCCTTTTGCCCATTCCTCTAATTCCACAAGCAGGCATAACACAATTTAAGGGTTGATAACTTTGGCATTGGGGAATGAGAAATTCCATCATATCCCGAATGCTATATCTTTTTATCTCCTGCTCGCCGAAATATCGCCCCAACACGGTGCGGATTTTCGATGGATAGGCAAGCATGCAAAAGAGATTGTCGATGCGCATTTTCCTGTCAATGTCGTTTCTCTTCCTGCAATCCCGTTGCAGTTTACGACTCCGTCTCGTCCAATCATACCTTTCCTTTTCCTTTTTGAATATCTGGTGAACTCGCGAGCTTGAAATATTGAGCTGACTGGCGATATCACGGAAGTGAACGCCTTCCTGGCCCATCCTGAGTATATCCGCGTTCCTTTGGGCGGTTGGTTGATTTTCACGATGCATGACAGTTACATTCCATTTTTAGGGTTTTGCAATCCATTTTGATCCTTACTCTTTCACCACGTCCGAAAACAAAAGTAGGATTACACAAACCTTTATTTTCGAAAAGTCAGGCAGATCATTACACCCTTGTAAGGGAATACCTTACAGGGCAAAGCACCTAAATCCTCGCCTAATAGCAGGATCACAATTCATGAACGGCTACTGGGCTCCACAATGACGCGGCTCACGCAAGGTTCGCCCTCCAAAAGGAAAGATCTAGAAGATAAAGACCATTCTGCTGGAGGGCGAACCTTGCGTGAGCCGCGTGGGCAGGGTGTCAAATATGGGTTACTACCCAGAAGGCCTGTCCTTAGGCGAGGATTTGGGAAGCACCTTCATTCTTGTTTCTGCCGCGCCGCCCGTGTTACCGTCCTTCCCCACATGACAATCCCAGAGTTCATAGCGAAGTGGCGGAAGGTGGAACTGAAAGAACGGTCCGCCGCGCAGGAGCATTTCCTCGACCTCTGCGAACTCGTCGACCATCCTAAGCCGGCCGAGGCCGATCCCACCGGCATAAACTTCTGTTTTGAAAAAGGCGCCGCCAAGCACGGTGGTGGCGATGGGTTCGCGGACGTGTGGAAACGCAATTTCTTTGGCTGGGAGTATAAGGGAAAGCACAAGGATCTTTCCGCCGCTTACGACCAACTTTTGCGCTACCGGAACGCCCTTGAAAACCCGCCCTTGCTGGTTGTCTGCGATCTTGACCGCATCATTATTCACACCAATTTCTCTGGTACCGTTTCGGCTACTCATGAAATACCGCTTGAAAGCCTCGCCGAACCCCGCAACATCGAAATCCTGCGCGCCGTATTCCACGACCCTGAGGTTCTCCGGCCCGGACGCACAAGTATCGCCGTCACCCAGGATGCCGCCCGGCACTTCGCCGAGATTGCCGCCGCCCTGCGCCAACGCGGCCTGGATCCCGCCGCTGTTGCCCATTTCCTTGATCGAATTGTATTTTGCCTCTTCGCGGAAGACACCGGCCTCCTGCCCAATATGGTGTTCACTCGCATCGTGGAGCAATCACGCGGCGAACCGGC
>JBAXDB010000094.1:0-9993 GCA_037141135.1 bacterium
CATGGTGGCCCCTTCAGAACGGGTGAGCGAAATCTGGCAGGAATGATAATTGTTAAAATTATAACAATATCTTCTTGCGTTAATTCGGATAGGCTTGTAATGATTAATCCGTTTTTTGTCCGGTAGAAGTAACTTATAGAAAGGTTCAGGAGATTAATGAATAAAGTGCATTCGCGATTGTGGTTGGTTGTTTGTGTGGTAATGGCGGTGTTAGTGCTTGGTTCAGGGGCGGCAATGGCTAGCGAAGCAGACCTTAATCTCCCTGATCTCGGGGCAGTTCATTTTTCCGCTTTGGGTGGTATCTCAGGAACTAGCTTGATGCTGATTGGTATCGGCGTCTGTTTTCTCGGGCTGGGGTTTGGTTTGATTCAGTATGTCAAAACCGAGAAACTGCCGGTTCATAAGTCTATGAGCGACGTATCACAGATCATCTGGGAAACCTGCAAAAGCTATCTGGCCCAGCAGGGAAAATTCCTGGCGATCCTTTGGGCGCTTATCGGCGTCTGTATGGTGTACTACTTCCTGATTCTTCAAAAGATGCCCATGGGTAGTGTGCTGTTGATTCTCGCCGCCTCGATTCTGGGTATTCTGGGTTCCTATGGCGTGGCCTGGTTCGGTATGCGTATCAACACGTTTGCCAACAGCCGTTCTGCCTTTGCCTCCCTGCGTGGAACCCCCTGGGAAGCTCTGGCCATCCCGATGCGCTCGGGAATGAGCGTGGGTATGCTGCTGATCACCGTTGAGCTTTTCTTCATGATTTGCATTCTGGTGTTTCTCCCCTCCGAACTGCGCGGCCCCTGCTTTATCGGGTTTGCCATCGGTGAGTCCCTGGGTGCGTCCGCCCTGCGTATCTGTGGTGGTATCTTCACCAAGATCGCGGATATCGGTTCCGACCTGATGAAGATCGTGTTCAAACTTCCTGAAGACGATCCCAAGAATCCCGGCGTGATCGCCGACTGCACGGGTGACAACGCCGGCGACAGCGTTGGCCCGACGGCTGACGGCTTTGAAACCTATGGTGTGACCGGTGTGGCCCTGATCACCTTCCTCGCGTTGGTGCTCGGCGCCGGTACGCTCTGCGCCCAGATGATCGTCTGGATCTTCGTGATGCGTATTCTGATGATCATTTCTGCGTTGGCGGCTTATCTGGCCAATGATGGGTACTTCACCTCGAAGCTCAAGAATGCCAAGTCATTTGACCCGGAGCATCCGCTGACCGTTCTGGTGTGGTTGACGTCCTTTGTTTGTATTGGCGTCACCTACGTTGCCAGCTATTTTCTGCTGGGCGACATCACGGTCTCCAAGACGATCGAGGGTGTGGTTACCCAAGTGGCCCAGCCGAACCTCTGGTGGGTGCTTTCCACTATCATCTCCTGCGGCACGATCGCTGGTGCCTTGATCCCGGAGTTTACGAAGGTCTTCACCAGCACGAATGCCATCCATGTCAAGGAAGTGGTGACCGCGTCCAAGCAGGGTGGCGCTTCCCTGAATATCCTGTCAGGCTTTGTGGCCGGTAATTTCTCGGCTTTCTGGGAAGGGCTGACCATGCTGGTGCTGATGTTGGGCGCGGCCTTGTTGGCCGGTCACCCGGCGGTCGCCAGTCTGATGCCGGCGGGCTTGGAGTTTGCGGCACCGATCTTCGCTTTCGGTTTGGTTGCCTTCGGCTTCCTGGGCATGGGGCCCGTCACCATCGCGGTCGACAGCTTCGGTCCGGTTTCTGACAACGCCCAGTCCGTGTATGAACTGAGCCGTATAGAGTCCATTCCCGGCATTGAAAAAGAAATCGAGAAGGATTTCGGGTTCAAACCTGATTTTGAAAACGCCAAGCTCAATCTGGAGCGGAACGATGGCGCAGGTAATACCTTCAAGGCGACAGCCAAGCCGGTGTTGATTGGAACGGCTGTTGTGGGTGCCACGACCATGATCTTCGGCATCATCCTGATGCTGGGCAAGACCAAGGCATATGAACTGGCGAAGGCGGCGGCGGCCAAGGCCGGCGTGGCTTTTGATCACACAATTGCCCTTACGGCGGCGCAGACCACGGAAGGTGTCAATTCCGTCATTACCAGCCTGAGCCTGGTGCAGCCTGAGATTGTTCTTGGCCTTCTCATGGGTGGTGCGGTGATCTACTGGTTTACCGGTGCGGCAACGCAGGCGGTGGTGACCGGATCCTATCGCGCGGTGGTATACATCAAGGAGAACATGAACTTGAGCGCCGAGACCGCCTCGATCAAGGACAGCAAAGAAGTGGTGAAGATCTGCACGATCTATGCGCAGAAGGGTATGTTCAATATCTTCGTCGCCATCTTCTGTTTCGCCTTGTCGCTGGCCTTCTTTAATCCGTTCTTCTTCATCGGCTACCTGATCTCCATCGCCTTCTTTGGTCTGTATCAGGCCATTTTCATGGCGAATGCCGGTGGCGCTTGGGATAACGCCAAGAAGATCGTGGAAGTCGATCTGCGGGCCAAGGGCACGGAGCTGCATGCGGCTACGGTCGTAGGTGACACGGTGGGTGATCCCTTCAAAGACACCTCCTCGGTAGCGATGAACCCCATCATCAAGTTCACGACCCTGTTCGGTCTGTTGGCGACGGAAATTGCCGTGGCGATGACGAACTCGACCATGAAGTATGCGATTGGCGCCGTGATTTTCACCGTGGCGCTGGTCTTCGTGTACCGCTCGTTCTATTGCATGCGTATTCCTGTTGACAAATAAATCGATCGGATGGAAATCCTGCCCCCGCACCGGTAACGGTAGCGGGGGCTTTTGTTTTTTTGACAATGATGGCCGGGGTATGATTCCATGGACAATATGAAGGTAACTTTCTTAGGAACAGGAACGTCGGTGGGGATTCCGGTAATCGGGTGTGATTGCACGATATGTAAATCCCCGGACTTGCGCAACCGGCGGCGGCGGTCGAGCGTATACATTGAAGCGGGTGGATATCATATCGTCATTGATACTTCTTTGGATTTCCGGGAGCAGGTCCTGGAGTATCGTGTGCCGCGCATTGATGCGGTGTTGATCACCCATTCCCATGCCGATCACATCTTCGGGCTGGATGATATCCGCCGGTTCAACACCATGCAGGGAACGAGCATCCCGGTGTATGGGTCGACGGGCACCATTGCCGATCTTAAACGGATTTTTTCCTATGTGGATCAAGTGGCGCCAGAACCGGGGGTGTACCGGCCACAAATCAAATTTCATGAAAAGCATGGGCGATTTCTGGCCGGTCCCGTGACGGTTGATGCTTTGCCGGTACAGCATAGCAGAACCGAAACTTACGGCTATCGCCTGGAATGGGGAGGGAAAACGCTTGGATATGTCCCCGACTGCAAGGAGATGCCGGAGTCGACTGTTGCCGCCTTCAAAGGCATTGATGTGATGATCCTGGATGGGTTGCGGCATCGCGATCATCCCACACATCTTTCTGTGGAGTCAGCCCTTGGATTATTGGCGAGAATTGGCGCGAAACGTTCTTATCTCACTCACATTTGCCACGAAATTGACCACGAAGAAACGCAGGAATCCCTCCCTACCGCAACCTTTCTGGCCTGTGATGGCATGACATTGACTTTGTGAGTCAACTGGCAAAAGAAAGGCCCGGAACTTTCGTTC
The DNA here is from genome assembly GCA_037141135.1 of bacterium. Lineage (GTDB taxonomy): Bacteria > Verrucomicrobiota > Kiritimatiellia > CAIKKV01 > CAITUY01 > JAABPW01. The sequence continues at coordinate 3,622 of JBAXDB010000094.1, forward strand.
CGGGCCCATATAAGTTGGTAGCGGGGGTTGGATTTGAACCAACGGCCTTCAGGTTATGAGCCCCACCGATACACCCGACATTATATAATGAATACAGGATAAAAACACCATGCACGCCCCTGCGTGTGTGATTGTGTGTGTAATTCACTTGGTAACTGTTACGTTTTGTTTCATAATCCCTTCAACGGTTGAAACGGGAAGGATAAAAACATGAGCGTAACACTTAAAAGACAACGTGACGGGCAACTCCGCCCCTTTTGGTATGGGGAATACGTCGACAACAACGGCAAGCGGAAAATTGAGAATCTGGGCAAGTGGGACGGCACGCCGCCGCCTTCACTTCTGGGCACCGGCGACCAGACAACCGGGAGCCCTGAATTTGAGGAAAGCCGCAAAGAGGCAGAAAAGCAACTTGCGGCGCACGCTGAAAACTCCAAGCGCAAGGGCCGCGTTGAACACCTAACGGAACGGCTGATTGAATCTAAGACCGGGCGCGCCGTTGAATACACGCGGATTGCAGACTTGCCGCAACGATGGCGGAACCTGGGCCGTGATTCACAAGTGAGCGAAGCATATTTGAAAGGCTGCGAAACCATTTTCAAGCGCTTTGCTGATTTTATGCAGACCCGCAACCGGAAAAAAGCCGCTGTAAATCTGTACGAAGTTACGCCGGAAGATGCCGCCGCTTTTGTGTCTGATATTCAGACCACTACAAAGGAACGAAAGGCCTTCGCCCGGAAAACCGTCCGAGATGCCGTCAAGTTATTGAATAAATCGTTTGAGCGGTTTTTACCCGTGGGGGCCGCGAATCCTTTTTCTGGATTTGTGGGGCGCCGTTCAAATGGCGAAAATGAAACGGTACACCGCAAGCCCTTCACGCGGGAAGAAATCAAAGCGCTACTTGCCGCCGCCCGTGATGATGCTTTCATGTATCCGCTTATCGTGACCGCCGCTTGTAGTGGCATGAGGCGCGGGGACGTGTGCGGGCTGAAATGGCGGGACGTTGACCTTGCCGGGGGAATGCTGGCCGTCAAGACTTCAAAGACGGGGGCAACGGTTGAAATCCCTATTCTCAAACCATTGCACGCCGTGTTGAAAGAAATCGAAGGCAACAAAGGGCCGCTTGTATTCCCCGAGGCCGCCCGAATGCTGGCAGATAATCCCGACGGCTTGACGTGGCGCTTTAAGAAGATCGTGGCGCGCGCATTAACTTTTGGCAAGACGCCGCTGGCATTGCCGGAATCAATACCCGCCGCTGATATTGAGAATGAGGCCGCCGCCGTGATTGCCGAAAAACTGCCCGAGGGGGAGCGCCGAAACCGAACGCTTGAAATATTGCGGCGCTATTGTGCTGGGGAATCATTACGGCATATTGAGAGGGAAAGCGGATATTGCAAGGCGACCGTTTCAAATGACCTTCACGCCGTTCAAGACATGATCGGCAAGCCCTTTATGAGGATACAGACCGCAAGCGTCAAGAAGGCCGTCCGAGATGCCACACAAGCGACACGGGAACACGGGCAACGGGCCGCAAGTGTCCGGGACTGGCACGCCCTACGTTCAACCTTTGTGACGCTGGCATTATCCGCCGGTGTACCTGTTGAACTTGTGCGACGCGTGACCGGGCACACAACGGTTGAAATAGTGTTGAAGCATTACTTCAGGCCCGACCGCGAAAACTTCAAGGCCGCTTTGATTGATGCTATGCCGGAAGAATTGACCGGGGGCAAGGCAAAGAAAACAAAAGGGCTGAAGGCCGCTGATGAAATGGCGGGACTGATTGAAAAGTTGAAGGCGGGAACGGCGAAGGCAGAAGACAAAAAACGGCTGCGATTATTGGCCGCAAAGGTGTAACCATGAAACAAAACAAAACACATGATGTTGAAAGGCGGATTCTGAAAGCATGGAAGGCCGCCGGGTTAAAGATAAAGGTGAGTCCTGAAATTTACCGACCAATGATCCGACGAACGGCATACCATGAGGCCGGGCACGTTGCGGCGCGTATGTTTACCGGGTTAGAAACTGGGCATATTATTCATGTAAGCATTATTCCTGAAGGTGAAAGCAACGGGCGCGAAAGATCAGAGCGAAATATTACTGAACAAGTGCTTGCCTGTTACCCGCCGTTACTAATGAGAAACGCGGGGAATAGCCTCTTGTTGGCAATGCTTGCCGGGAGAGGGGCGGAGGCCCGCATTGCTGACCCTGAAGATCGGGAAGACATACTTGACGAAAACGCAATATGGGAGGAAGGCGAAACCGAAGGAACAGACATTTTCCGGGCGCTACGGATTGCCGACATTATGGCTGGGCCTCGAATGCCCGCCCGCCGTGTCTTAACGCTGGCGGAAAAGTGGACGGGTGAAATGCTGGCGTTGCCTGAAGTGTGGCGCTGTGTGGAAAAGCTGGCGCATATATTACTTGAACGCGGAATAATCAAAGATCGGGAAGAAATTGATGCCGTGTGTAGTGGCGTGTTTTGTTTGTCTTTCAAATTGCCAATATGGAAACGACGTTTACTAAAAATGGAAGACAAAAAACGGCTGAAGGCATTGGCCGCGAAACTGTAATTGAAAAACAACGAAACAAGAAAGCGAAGTGTTTATGAATAGACATATAATCAAAGTGAACGGAGTCGAAATGCCGGTTATCAGTGGCATCGTGGAAACACAAAAGAAGTCACCCTTGCCCGAGACTATTTACATAACAATCAATTTCCCTGATGTGGTTTTCAAATGGATGCGACCACGTTCGGTAATTCCTAAAAGCAAAAAGGAATTTACTATCCGCGATATTGTCGAGATTGATTCAAAGTTATGCGTGCACCTTAAGGACGGTCGGAATCTAGGGGCGGGCGGTATCCCAGAGGGGAAGGATGAGATTGTGAGGCATTCTGATAGGCTTATGCTTATGGATGAGTCAAGGCCGGATGATATAAAAAGAGCTGAACGAATTATTGAGGCCGCCGAAATAATCAGGAAAGGCGCGGAGCGCGCTATGCCGCCTAGCAAGCGACCGAAGGCGGAAAACATACAACGGTTATTTGATGAATCACCCGGCAATAAGTCGGATAAATGGCGGGCCGTTGCTGACCGTGTTTGCAAAGTTGCTTTAGAACAAAGCAAGCGACCATTAACGCAAAGGGAAAGCGACTATCAGACCCCGACGCAATTAAAACACCTTATCAAGGAATTGATCGAACCAACCGCGAATCATTCAGAAATCAAACAAACACTTGCCGATAATATTCAACGGTACATGAATCAAAAACCGACAAAGCGAAAAAAGACATAACCGAAATTAGATATATTTTTGGATAAAGGGCGGGTTTTTTACACCCGCTCTTTTTCTTTTTCAGTATTCCCCGCAACCCTATAAACAAAGGGCGCAATCTGATTTTATTCTGCCCCGTAATTGGTTGGATGTTTTTGGATGTTTAACCGCTTGAAATAGTTTGTATCCGCCTGTTGTGGGAAATTCTTGGCATGGAACAAGACACAACAAGAGGTGCAAAAGTGAGCAAGTCCGAACTGATTACGATGCTGGCGCAAGTGAATGACGGCGACCCCCGGCTTGATGCGGTGGGGGCGGCCCTGACCGGCGCGGCGAAGCCCGAGCCCGTGTCATTCAAATTATGGCCGATGGGGGAGGCCGCGAAAGAAACAACGCTTTCCCGCGTAACCTTGTGGCGCGCAATCAAAGAGGGGCGCTTGCATGCCGTCGAGATCCGCAAGGGATCAATGCGGATACCTGATGCGGAACTCCGCCGCTTTGTGGGGGGCAAGTAAGATGCATCCGCAAAACTTCCCAAAGATTTTCACCGGCTTAAAAATCCCGACCCGTTTACTGGGAAGTTTTTGGGCGGGGGCCGGTGTCTTTTTTATCCGACTAGGCGAATGGACCGGGAGGTTATGCCGATGACCGCTATTGACCCGGAATATTTAGCGAGGCGGAAACGCGTTTCTAATTTGGTGTTGGATATTTCCCCACTTTTGCGCGCCGGTAGAAAGCCCGCTGAAATCAAAACAGCCCTAATTGCTGGCGGGAATCTGGCTGTTGAAATTGACGAAGCGCTTGAATCACTAGGTGTTGAACAATCCGAGCCCGAGGGCAAGCCCGCCGTGATTTTGCCACACGGGCCGCAATCCATATCAGACACCGGGCGGGCGCTGGGTGAATTGCTGGCAAACACACAACGCTTTTTTATCCGGGGCGGCGCCGTTGTGAAATTTTCGAAAGACCCCGACGGGCTGCCGGTTCTGGATGACGTAAAGCACGCCACACTTTCCAGCGATTTTGAAACCGTGGCGATCCTGTGCAAGTTAGACGGGACTGATGACGCCGGGAAACCGAAACTAAAGCCCGCAACGTGTGCCGAACAAACCGCAAAAATGATTGCGACTTCAACCGCCTTCAGGGAATCAATGCCGCCTATCCATGTTTTGACCCGCTGCCCGGTTCAAGTCGAGCGTGGGGGCAGTTTGATTCAGATTGCCGGTTATGACCGGGAGAGCGGAATTTATGCCGCTGGCAAGCCCGCCGAGCCCGTGAGCGTAGACGAAGCCCGCCGCCTATTACATGAAACCCTGAAAGATTTTAGATTCGCAACGCGTGCCGACCTTGCCCGAGCGCTGGCCGCAATGATAACGCCCGCCCTTGTATTCGGTGGATTGCTACGGGGCCGGGCACCGGTTGACCTAGGGGAAGCCGACGCAAGCCAGACTGGCAAGGGATACCGCAACAAATTGACCGCCGCCGTATATTCTCAAAGCGTCAAAACAGTCACACAACAAAAATCCGGTGTAGGGGGGCTTGAAGAATCATTCAACACGGCTTTAATCAGGGGGGCAAATTTTGTTGCGTTGGATAATATCCGGGGGCGCATTGATTCGCCCGCCTTTGAATCATTCCTGACTGAAGAATCCTATTCCGCCCGGATGCCATACCGGGAGCCCGTCGAGATCGACCCCCGGCGCGTTGTAATCATGATGACCTCAAACAAGGCCGATGTGACAACCGACCTTGCAAACCGTTCAAGTTGTGTCCGTATTCTGAAGCAAGCCGACGGTTACACATTCACGCTATACCCTGAAGGCGACATTTTAGAACACGTCCGGGCGAATCAAGCCCGTTTTCTGGGGGCTGTTTTTTCAATCGTGAAAGCATGGTATGACGCCGGGCGCCCCCGCACAACGGAATCACGACACGACTTCAGGCCGTGGGCACAAACTTTAGACTGGATAACAAGGCACCTTTTAGACGCCGGGGCGCTGTTAGACGGACACCGCGAAACACAAGCCCGGATGACAAACCCCGTTTTGAACTGGCTGCGGGACGTTGCCCTTGAAGTGATCCGCGCGAAACAATCAGGGGCATGGCTGCGGGCGGGCGACCTTGTTGACCTCATTTCCGAAACTGGTATCGAGACACCCGGCTTGTCTGAACATGGCGACCTTGCCGACCCGAACACCCGGAAGGCCGCGCAACAAGCGACGGGGCGCAAGTTGGGGTTATGCTTCAGAGCGGGCGATACCATATCGCTTGACGGGATGCAGATTGAGCGCCGGGAGACGTGCGACGAAGGCCGACACACCCTGAAGGAATACCGCTTCTTATCCGCCGCTATGAAAAGCGACTCCTTAGCGGCAAACTGCCCGGCAAGCCACACAACGGAGCCCGGAACACCAGAGGAACAGGCACCCGAACAGGCTGAAATTGACTTTTGCCGCTATGCCGCCGCTAAGACCGCCGCTATAGATGCCGCTGATAAAACCCTTATTGCCGCTAATGCCGCTAATACTCTCCTACAGGGGAAACATTTTTCAGATTCTAAAGATAGTGAATGTATTGATATTGCCACTATAGGAACCCTTAGCGGCATAGCGGCAACGGAAGACGAAATCAATCAGGAATTGCACGCCGCCGCTATGATTGAAACGGAAGAAGGGGAGTTATGAATCACCAGCAACGAAACCTATTGCAGCGCCTTCACAACGCCGGAATCAAGATAAAGATCGAAGGGGAGCGCCTGACCTATACCGGGCCAAAAGGTGCCTTGACGCCTGAATTAAGGGCCGCCCTGACCGAATGGAAGCCCAGTTTAATTTATGAGTACAACGAACGGTTAGGGATTCTTGTCTATGACGCCCGGCTACCTGAAGAAAAGGCAGAGGCCCGAGCCGCTGAAATGTTGGAAGGGGGCACGCTGTGACCTTTGAAGCAAGTATGACCTTCCCGTCCGGTGGGGGGCTTACCGTCCAATTGATACCCGGAGCAAACCGCGTACTGGTCGTTTTGAGCGGGGCGGCGCCTGACCCGACCGCCATTGCAGACGCAATGCCGCGTTTACTCCAACACCTTGCGAACGCGTCC
>JBAXDB010000095.1:0-9841 GCA_037141135.1 bacterium
TCCTGCCCAATATGGTGTTCACTCGCATCGTGGAGCAATCACGCGGCGAACCGGCCCGGTTCGGCAAAATCCTGGGCCAACTCTTCGATACCATGGCCACCGGCGGCGACTTCGGTCTTGAACCCATTCGCTATTTCAACGGCAACCTGTTTGACGACAGAACCGTCCTTGACCTCACCGCCGATGAAATGAAGCGCATCACGTCCGCTGCAGATCTCGACTGGAGTTCCGTTGACCCGTCTATTTTCGGCACGCTATTTGAACGCGGCCTTGATCCCGCCAAGCGCTCACAACTCGGGGCACACTTCACCAGCCGGACCGACATCGAGCTTGTGGTTGACGCGGTTATCATGACCGTCCTTCGCCGCGAATGGGACGAATCCCGCCAGATCATCAATTCCCTGCTCACCACCGGGCGCAAGACCATCCCCGACTCCAAGACCCCAGCCAGCCCTGAGCAAGGTCGAAGGGCCAAATCATTGAACGTCGCCGCCATGAAAAAGGCGAAAGGCGAAGCCGGCACCATCCTTCTCCGCTTCCTGGATCGCCTGCAACATGTGCGGGTTCTTGATCCTGCGTGTGGCTCCGGCAACTTTCTTTATGTCGCCTTGCTCCGGCTGAAAGACCTGGAGAAAGAGGCCATTCTGTTCGGCAATGACAACGGCCTTGGCTCATTCCTGCCAATGGTCGGTCCGTCACAACTCTATGGCATCGAAATCAACTCTTACGCCCACGACCTGGCGCAAATGACTGTATGGATTGGCTGGCTCCAATGGATTCGCGTTAATGGTTTCGGCTTCCCCGCCGACCCCATCCTGCGCCCCCTCTCTGAAAATATCCGCCTCATGGACGCCATTTTGAGTACGGAGCGAGGAATGCAGAGTACGGAGTGCGGAGTGGCGAATGCGGAGTGCAAAGAACCCGCCTGCGGTGAGCCAGTCGAACCCGACTGGCCTACGGTGGACTTCATTGTCGGCAACCCGCCTTTTCTCGGTGACAAAATGATGCGCCGTGAATTGGGCGATACTTATGTTGACCGACTGCGATCCCTCTACGAAGGCCGCATTCCCGGCCAGTCAGATCTTTGCTGCTACTGGTTTGAGAAAGCCCGTGCCCATATAGCCGCCGGCAAGTGCAAGCGTGCCGGGCTTCTCGCTACCCAGGGAATACGAGGCGGAGCCAACCGTGAAGTTCTTAAACGCATCAAGGAAAGCGGCGATATCTATTGGGCCGAAAGCGACCGCCCCTGGATCTTAAATGGGGCTAATGTCCACGTAAGCATGATCGGCTTTGACGACGGCACGGACAAGACCCTCACCCTTGACGGCAGACCTGTCCTTACGATCAACGCTAACTTGACCGCCACTGCCAACACGGTCTCCGCCCAACGAATCCTGGCAAACAGCGGCATCTCCTACCAAGGCCCGGTCAAGGTTGGCAAGTTTGACATTACCCTTGCGACGGCGGCCCGGATGCTTGGCGAACCGAATCCCCACGGGAAACCGAACTCCGACGTTATCTGCCCCTTGTGCAACGGGCAGGACATGACAAGCCGCTCCCGTGTATCCTTCGCGGTGGATTTCTTCAAGCGATCCGCCGAAGACGCTTCACTCTACCAGCATCCATTTGCACACGTGACCGAGTTTGTGAAGCCGCTCCGGGACAATGGCAAACGCGAAGGCCGCCGGTTACGCTGGTGGCAACACGGCGAGACGTGAGACGCCATGCGCGTTGCTCTCACTGGATTGACCCGCTACACCGCGACAACCCGCGTTTCGAAACACCGCATCTTTGTCTGGCTTCCCGGCAACACCCTTCCAGATAGTGCCCTCATTGTATTCGCCCGGTCCGATGATCTATTTTTCGGCCTACTCCATTCCCGCTTTCACGAGGTTTGGGCATTGCGCATGGGTACCCGTCTGGAGACGCGCCCCCGCTATACCCCGTCCACCTGCTTCGAGACGTTCCCGTTTCCTGCTGGCGTTCTGGGCAATGGCCCTGCGACCCCCGCTCATGCCGCCATTGCCGCCGTCGCGATGGAACTGAACAAACTCCGCGAAAACTGGTTAAACCCGCCTGAATGGGTGCGCCCAGAAGTCATGGAGTTTCCCGGCACTGTGGGTGGTCCGTGGGATCACTACATCGACCCGGCGACAGTGGTAGGCATGGGCGCATTCAAGGTCGGCACCGTTCGTTATCCGCGCCTTGTGCCCCGTGACGCCGAGTGTGCCACCCGCCTCAAAGACCGCACGCTGACAAAACTCTACAACGAGCGCCCTGCATGGCTTGCCGCCTGCCATGCAAAACTTGATGCGGCCGTAGCCGCCGCATACGGCTGGCCCAACGATCTGACAGACGACGCCATTCTTGAAAGGCTGCTGGCGCTGAACCAAGTATCAGCCAAGGGTGTAGGACATATTCTTTGATCCCCACACATAGAGTTCTTCTCAGTACGCCATTGGCTCCAAAAGTCTCATGATGAGACTTTTTCGTAACTCACTCATTACCAGCGTTTTAAGCGATACGTCGTTTTGCGGAGGATGACCTTGAGGCAGTTATTCGGGTCTCCCTTGTCTGATCAATACCCCTCCCACGGCCCCCAAAATAGTGCAATTAATTGCACTAAATACTCGGCAGATCGTGCCTATTTACAGGGGTTTTATAAGTTTTCAGGTCTTATACTCCCCCCTGTCACATGGCCAATCGAAGGGCTTACTCCACAAATGCGCGCGCGTTTTGGAATAACCGCAGCCAGGGGCCTTCTTCGCCTTTGAACAAACCTTCCGGCTTCCATGATAACTGAATTGCCCGGAAGGCCCGCTCAGGGTGGGGCATCATGATGGTGACACGCCCGTCAAGAGTGGTGACGCCGGTGAGTCCGCCCGGTGAGCCGTTCGGGTTGAGGGGATAGTGTTCCGTAGGCTTTCCGTAATGATCCACAAAACGAAGCGCGGCAAGTTTCAGGGAGGCGATCTCGGCGGCGGAGCCAGTCCGTTCGAAATTGGTGAATCCTTCGCCATGCGCAACTGGAATGGGAATGCGCGAGCCTTCCATCCCTTTCAACAGGATGGAGGGAGATGACTGGATTTCAAGAGTTGCGAAACGGGCCTCAAATTGCTCGATTTTGTTGCGGGTAAAACGCGGCCAGGCTCCGGCGCCGGGAATGATATCCTTGAGCAGCGAAACCATCTGACAGCCATTGCAGACGCCCAGCGTAAAGGAATCCTGGCGATGGAAGAACGTCTGAAACATTTCGCGCAGCCGTTCATTGAAAAGAATGCTTCGCGCCCAACCAGCCCCGGCGCCAAGGACATCACCATAAGAGAACCCGCCGCAGGCAACCAGTCCAGAGAAGTTTGCCAGATTGATCCGGCTGGCAAGCAGATCGGTCATGTGGACATCGATGCTGGTGAAGCCGGCCCGTTCGAAGGCGGCGGCCATCTCAATGTGGCCGTTAATGCCCTGTTCCCGCAGGATGGCCATCTTGGGGCGGGTCCCGCCAATATGAAAAGGTTTGCAGGGATCATAGGTAAGCTTGAATGAGAGCCCGGGATCCGATTTGTCTTTCAGGAGATCGATTTCCTGCTGCGCACACTCGGCATTGTCGCGGCGTGACTGCATCTCATTGGTCAACTCCGACCAGATGTGCTTGAGATCGATGACATTCCCCTGGTAGACGTTCGCATCCCCCATTTGGATGGTGAGCGTTCGGTCGGCCACGGGACTCCCGAGGATAAAGGCAAGTTCCCCGAGTTCATGCCTTTTGAAAATTTCATTTACCAGGGCAATGTTCTGATCGGATATCTGGATGACCGCCCCGAGTTCTTCGGAGAACAAAATGGAAAGCGGTTCATCGCCGAGTTCGTCAATCTGAACCCTGAGACCATGCTGCGCCCCAAAGGCCATTTCGGCCAGAGTGGCAAACAAGCCGCCATCCGAACGGTCATGATAGGCCAACAGGAGTCCCTCGTTGATCAATTCCTGCATGGCTCCATAGAAATTGACCACATCTGCCGGGCACTCCAGATCCGGGGGCGTGGCGCCAACTTGATTGTAAACCTGGGCCAGGGCCGAGGCGCCCAGCCGGTTCCGGCCCCGTCCCAGATCCAACAGGATCAAAACGGAATCCGGGACTGGCTTGAGTTCGGCGGTGACCGTTTTGCGGACATCCTGAACGGGGGAAAAGGCGCTGACGACCAGACTGAGCGGGGCAACCTGCTTTTCGGATTTCCCCGTGGAATCCTTCCACGTGGTCCGCATGGAGAGCGAATCCTTGCCGACTGGGATGGAGATGCCGAGTTTCGGACAAAGCTCCAACCCTACGGCCCGGACGGTATCGAAAAGCGCCGCGTCCTCACCCTCTTCGCCACAGGCGCACATCCAGTTGGCTGAGAGCTTCACATTGCCGATGGGGCCGGTGAAGGTGCCGGCGATGTTGGTCAGTGCCTCGCCCACAGCCATCCGTCCTGAGGCCGGTGCGTTCAATAAGGCGATAGGGGTTCTCTCTCCCATCGCCATGGCTTCGCCGACATAGCCGTCAAACATTGAGACGGTGACGGCCGCATCAGCGATCGGCGTCTGAAATGGCCCGGTCATCTGGTCGCGTGTTACCATTCCTGTCACAGAGCGGTCGGTGATGGTGATGAGGAATGTTTTATTGGCCACAGCCGGCAGCCGGAGAATCCGCTCGGCCGCCTCACTCAGGTCAATCCCGGAGAGTTCCAACTCGGCGTGGGTTTCGTGCCGGTGTTGAACGTCACGCAGCATTTTGGGAGGTTTCCCGAAGATGACGTGCAGGTCGATATCGATGGCATTGTTTTTGAAATGGGAATCGTGGAGGACCAGTCGTTTGTCGGCTGTAGCCTGCCCGATGACGGCTGCCGGACAGCGCTCACGCCGGCAAAGTGCCATAAAGCAATCCAGATTTTCCGGAGCCACGGCCAGCACATAGCGTTCCTGCGCCTCGCAGCACCAGATTTCCATCGGGCTCATGGAGAGCTCTTCATTGAGTATCTTGCGCAGTTCGAACCGGCCCCCTGTTTCGGAGACGAGTTCGGGGCAGCCATTTGAAAGGCCACCCGCTCCGATATCGTGGATGCTCACAATCGGGTTGTCGTTGTTCAGTGCGATACACGAATTGATGACCTCCTGGCAGCGGCGCTGGATCTCAGCATTGTCCCGTTGCACCGAATCGAAGTCGAGATTCTCGGCATTGCTGCCACTGCCCATGGATGAGGCGGCCCCGCCACCCAGACCGATCCGCAGGGCCGGACCCCCGAGTTGAATGATGTGGGTGCCGGTGTGGATGGGCTTTTTCAGAACGTGCTGCCGTTTGATATTACCCAGTCCGCCGGCCACCATGATGGGTTTGTGATAGCCGCGGTCCCGCTCATTGTGCCGGTGTTCGTACGTTCTGAAAATACCGGTCAGCTGGGGGCGTCCGAATTCGTTGCCAAACCGCGCGCCGCCCAGGGGGCCATCGGTCATGATTTCAAGCGGGGTGGCGAGCCGGCCGGGGAATTCGGTGTGATCCTTTTCCCAGGGCATGACAAAGCCTGGGATTCGCAGATTGGAGACGAAGAAGGCTGAGAGGCCGGCTTTCGGGCGTCCGCCAATTCCTGTGGCGCCTTCATCCCGGATTTCACCGCCGACACCGGTCGCCGCGCCGGGGTAGGGGGAAATGGCCGTGGGGTGATTATGGGTTTCGACTTTGATCAGGATGTCAATTTGCTCCGGGAGTCCGCCGTAGTGATTTGACCCGCTGGGATGAACTTCATACCAGTTGCCGGGGAAACCCTCCATGACGGCGGAGTTATCCTCATAGGCCACGAGCGTGCCCTGCGGGTGGTGCCGGTGGGTATTCCGGATCATGTCAAACAGGCTGGTGGTTTGCGGTTGTCCGTCAATGATCCAGTCGGCCTTGAAAATTTTGTGGCGGCAATGTTCGGAGTTCACCTGCCCGAACATGACCAGTTCGACGTCCGTGGGGTTGCGTTTGCTCTTGGAATAAACGGTGTAGAGGTACTGCACCTCATCATCTGAGAGGGCCAGCCCCAGAGTGGTGTTTGCCTTTTGAAGTGCGGCCAGCCCGCCGCCGAGAATATCGACCGTTACCAGCGCGGCCGGGGGGATATGGCTGAAGATATCGGAGATGTCGCTGTAGAGCCCTTCGGTCATGCGATCGTGAACCAGATGAAGGGCGGGCTGCAATTGGGCGACAGACGCGTAACGGCCGTCTTTAAGGATGACATGGAATAGAATCCCGCGTTCAACCCGTTGGACGTCCGAAAGCCCGCAGTTATGGAAAATGTCGGTTGCTTTTGATGCCCAGGGCGACAACGTTCCCTTGCGGGGTGTCACGAAGAAACCGTCATGGGTTGAGGTGGGAATCCGGCAGTCGGTGTCCAGCAGCGCGGCGACGCGCGGCCAGAGTTCAGCGGTGAATTCCGGAGCTGTTTCCACCATGGTGATGGCTGCGGTCTCAACGGAGGCGATTGCGCAGGCGGGGAGTTCCGCCGCCAGATCGCGGGTGAGTTGTTGGATGCGGAAGGCCGAGAAAACCGGCCCGCCCTTGAAAATGTGCAGGGTAAGTGGGATTTTCATTTACTAAACACTCCTTCGAAACAAATAATCTTTACCACCCGCTTCGCTTGAGACACGGAGACAGAGAACTCCAGTTGATGGAGAAAGAAAATGTTGCGGCATTTGTAATTCCGGAGTACCAGAATTAAAAATCCCGCAACGGTTCTCTGGAGTAATACCACGAGAAAGATGAGTGGTAAAGAGCTCCTCCCCCTCTATGAATTCCTTCAAGGAACCGTGGCGTTTATTTTGGTCACGCGTACCCGCGTGAGCGAAATAAACGCCACATTTGGATTCTCCTGCCTTCGTAGCCTTGGCAGAGTAGGCTCGGTGTCTCCGTGTCTCAAGCGAAGCGGGTGGTAAAATTCTCTTTCTGTCCATCAGGGTAACGTTAGTCATTTATGCAGCTCTTTGCTGGTGATTAACGGTTTCGGTTGTTGGTTGTATACTTTTGAGTGCGGGGGGACCGAATGGGTGAGCCAGACATTTCCGCCGATTTCTGAACCGGCGCCAATGGTGGTTTCCCCGCCCAGAATGGTAGCCCCGGCATAGATGGTGACATCGTCTTCAACATGGGGATGCCGCTTGATTCCCTTGATCGGGTGGCCGTCCTTGTCTTTGGGGAAACTGAGTGCACCCAGGGTGACACCCTGATAGAGCTTAACATTTTTGCCAATGGTGCTGGTTTCTCCGATCACCACACCGGTGCCGTGGTCAATAAAGAAGCCGGGCCCGATTTGCGCCCCGGGATGAATGTCGATTCCGGTTTGGGAATGGGCATGCTCGGTCATGATGCGGGGAATCAGCGGCACCTTTTCCTGATAAAGAACATGGGCGATTCGCTGAACCATGATGGCCTGGATGCCAGGATAGCTCATCACCACCTCCATGATGGAACGGGCGGCGGGATCGCCTTCGTAGGCGGCCACGATGTCCTGCTGGAGCGTTTGATTCAGTTCACCCATGGATTCCAGCAGATGCTTGACTGCCGCGGCCGCCTTTTCCGGGCAGTCGCCGCAATCATTACACTTCTCAAATGCGCACTGATAGCGGAACGCTTGTTCGATCTGTTCGGAGAGGATGGCGCTGGCGGCCTGCAGTTTTGCCGCGATAAACGTGCAGAGTTGTTGGGGTGGCATGGACTCACGGCCGTGACAGCCCGGAAACAGAATGGCAATCAGGTCGTCGAGCGCCTGATAAATGGCCTGGCGTCCGGCCAGGTGAAAGCCCCGGGCACTGAGTGCGGTCGTGCCGCAGGATTCGCAGGAGCAGAGACGCTCCGCGAGGCGCATGAGATCGGGTTCATTCAGCGGTGTTGTCTTCATGATTAAGCCCTCGTGATGTTGACCAGAATACGTTCGGCTCCGAGATTCTGAAGCCCGGTCGCAATCAGAAGCTTGCTGAGGCGCCGTTCGGCCAGCGGGATGACCCGCTTGATCCGGATGTTGTCCTCCCTGCAAAGGTTGAGGAAATCCTGCCAGGTTGCCAAGTGAATGTTAGGCGTGTCGTACCACTCGTACGGTAGCGATTCCGCCTTGGGCATCCGGCCGGTGACGCCCAGCCTGAGCCGGTTGTGCCAGTTGGCAAAGTTGGGGAAGCTGACAATTCCCTCGCGGGCGATGCGGAGCATCTCATGGAGCACTTCACGGGGATGCCGGACCACTTGAAGAGTCTGGCTCAACACGACAAAGTCATAGGCCTGATCGGGAATCATTTCGAGCCTCTGGTCAATATCGCTGTGAAAAACGTCGAGATTTTTGCCCATGGCGGCAATGAGGTGGCTCAGCTCAATATCCACACCCATGCCGGTGGTTTGCCGGTTCACCGTAAGCAGGGACAGAAGATCGCCATCGCCACAGCCCAGATCCAGCACGCGCGAACCGGGTTCAATCAGAGAGGCGATGCGGTCATAATCGTCGCGTTTGACGGCGGTGACGGCCGAAGTGCATTGCGGGCATCCGCCCAGAAAGGTGCAAAGGAGTTTGGAGGTTTGTTCAATATCCACCAGAAAGGCATCGTGGCCATAAGGGGCTGTGATCAGGCAGTAAGAGACCGGCTTCCCGATTTGCACCAAAGCCGAGGCGATTTCCAGGGACTGTTCCGGGGGGAACAGCCAGTCGGAGCTGAGGGCTACGATCAAGAAACGGGCCTTCACTTTTGTAAAGGCCGACTTAAGATCGCCGTACGTTTCGGCCAGGTCATAATTATCCATGGCTTGCGTGATATGCAGGTAGGAGTTGGAATCGAACCGCTCGACAAACTTCTCGCCTTGGTGTTGCAGATAGCTTTCGACCTCGAAGCGGGTGCTGAATCGCTCCCCTGCCGGCAGCTCTTTTTTCTTCCGCCCGAATTTACTGGTCATGATTTCCGGGGAGAGGTAGGTGATGTGCCCCAGCATACGGGCGGCGGCCAACCCGTTATTTGGTTGGGTTCCGGTCCCATAATAATCACCCTCGGCCCAACCGGGATCACTGGTGATGATCTCGCGGCCGACGATATCAAAGGCCAGCGCCTGGGCCGAGAGCGAGGCGGCGCTGGCGAGACAGATGCATCGTTCGGGCATGTCGGGATATCGGATGCTCCATTCAAGTACCTGCATGCCGCCGAAGGAGCCGCCAATAATGGCATAGAGCCGTTCAATCCCAAGATGCTTCAGCAACAGGTAGTGAGCGAGGACGATGTCGCCAATGGTGATGTTGGGGAAGGAGGCGCCATAGGGGGTGGCGGTGGCCGGATTGATGGAACCGGGACCGGTGGTGCCTTTGCAGCCGCCCAGGATATTGGCACAAATAACATGGAAACGGTTGGTATCAATCCCTTTCCCCGGCCCGATCATGGCCTCCCACCAGCCCTGGGTTTTGAGATCGTCAGAATGATAGCCGGCAACATGGGCATCGCCTGTGAGTGCGTGGCAGACGAAGATCACGTTGTCCTTGGCTGGACTCAGTTGGCCATAGGTCTCATAGGCGACAGTCAGTTCGGGTAAAGACTCGCCGCCTTCGAGTTTGAGACCCCCTGGCGGGAGTGAAAGACTGGCCAGTTTCGTCTCCACCAGCCCGACTGATTGTTCAAGATTCAATTTATCCATGACCTGATAACCCGATAACGCGCTACAAATCCCTCCCGGAAACCCTCTTATCTAGCGGTCAGAACCATAAAAGTCAATCGTGGTGCAAGGTTTCCCGGCGAATCCATTCGAGGTAGGGAGGGTGGCCTCCGATGATTGGGGTCACGATGATTTCAGGGATCTCGTAAGGGT
>JBAXDB010000096.1:0-9815 GCA_037141135.1 bacterium
AATCCATGCATGCCGCCGGAGTAGAAGGCGGGGCAGCCTCTTTTGATCCTCCCATTAAGAGTTGGGACGATGTGTCCAAGTTGCGGATAACCCACCACGAGGTGGATGAGGTGGAAACCAGTCGGAATCATGACCGGCTGGCTAGCGTGATCTGCGATCTCCTGCCTGTTGATGTTTCCCGCAACCCCGGCTATATCGGCTTCATGGCGGACATCTCGACCAGCATCGCCAAATTGCGGGGACTGGAGACGTTGATGACCGACATGTACGAGTACCCCGAGGAACTCCACCGGCTGCTGGCGTTCATGCGAGATGGCATCCTGCAGAACAACTACGAAGCCGAGGCGGCTGGCCATTTTACCCTGACCTCGGGGCGAAACCAGGCGATGACGTATGTCGATACGTTGGAAGCGCCGAGACCTAACAGTGGACCGCGCCTGCGCAAGGATGTCTGGGGGTTTTGCGCCGCCCAGGAATACACTCTGATATCGCCGGAGTTCCACGAGGAATTCCTGTTCCAATATCAGAAGCCCATCTACGAACATTTCGGACTAGTTCACTATGGGTGCTGCGAAGATCTGGGGCGGAAGATCGGCATGTTGCGGCAACTCAAGAACCTGCGAAGCATCGCCGTCACGCCCGTCGCCAATGTCGCCGTTTGCGCGGAACAGATCGGTCCCGACTATGCCATCGCCTGGCGGCCAAACCCGACGGACATGGTGTGTTATGGCTATAACGAGGAGCGGATCCGGCGGATCATTAGTGAGGGGCTTGCGGCCTGTAAAGGCGGCTATCCCCACATACAGCTGAAGGACATCGAGACGGTTGAAGGGGATGTGACCCGTCTGACACGGTGGGTCAAGTTGGTCCGGGAAGTGGCAGGGGAGTGTTGGCTATGACACATCGAGAAAAACTTCAGAAGGCATTGAATCATCAGGCTGGTCAAGTTCCTATTGATTTCGGCGGCACATCGGTGACGGGTATCCATGTTTCCGTGGTAGCGGCGCTACGCGACTACTATGGTTTGGAGAAGCGGCCGGTCAAGGTGATTGAGCCCTATCAGATGCTGGGTGCAGTCGAGGATGATCTCAAGGATGTCATGGGTGTGGATACTGTCGGTATCTTTGGACGGTCCACTCTGTTCGGGTTCGCTCTGGAGCAGTGGAAAGAATGGCAGGCCCCTTGGGGTCAACCCTTGCTGGTCCCGGGGCAGTTTAACGTCACGGTTAAAGGTAGGGATGTTTACATCTATCCTGAGGGTGACACCACGGTGCCGCCCAGTGGCCACATGCCGGAAGGGGGCTATTTCTTTGACACGATCATCAGGCAGCAGCCCATCGACGAGGAGCGACTGAACCCCGATGACAATACGGAGGAATTCGGGCCTGTTTCCCCAGAGGCACTGGCCCATTTTGCGCGGGAGGCAGATAAGGCGGTGGCCTCAGGGCGGGGCGTCGTTGCCAATTTCGGCGGAACCGCCTTCGGGGACATTGCCCTGGTGCCCGGACCATTTATGAAACACCCCAAAGGCATCCGGGACATTGCGGAATGGTATGTGACAACGGCCATACGGCAGGACTACGTCCATGTCATGTTCCAGAAGCAATTGGAATACGCCTTGCTCAATCTCGAAAAGATCAATGCTGTGGTCGGGGATAAGGTAGATGCAGTGTTCCTGTGCGGCACCGATTTCGGGACGCAGAGCAGTCAGTTTTGCTCGACAGAGCACTTTGATGAGCTGTGGCTTCCCTATTACCGGAAGATGAACGATTGGATCCACAAGAATACGACATGGAAGACATTCAAGCATTCCTGTGGTGCGGTGGAACCGTTCATGGAGCATTTCATCAAGGCCGGTTTCGACATCATCAATCCCGTCCAATGTTCCGCGACCGGGATGGATCCCCAGGTGCTCAAGGATAAATACGGGGACCGGTTGGTATTCTGGGGTGGTGGTGTTGATACGCAGAAAGTCCTGCCGTTCGGTACTCCGGGCCAAGTCCGGGAGCAGGTGTTGGAGCGATGCAAGATCTTCTCGAAGAGCGGCGGTTTCGTTTTCGACGCCATCCACAATGTCCAGGCCCGGACTCCGGTGGCCAACGTGGTCGCCATGGTTGAGGCGGTGGCTGATTTTAATGGAAGGAGTATCGGATAACATGTGTAGCAATGAATGCCACCTGTACTTTGCTCCTGTCGGAGGATTTGATAATGGACATGAACATGATGAGAATTGTTTTTGAGTTGGCGCCGGATGTGCGCATCTATTCTCTGGCAGGTGAAGCGACCAGCCATCTGGTGGTGCGTAACGGGCGGAGTCTGTTGATTGACTGCCATAGTGCGCAAATGGGGCGCTGGATTAGCCGGCGGGGGCTTCCTGCTCCCGAAATGATCCTGCACACGCATGTGCAACCTGAGCATTGCCGGGAAACTGGCCAGTTTCCTGCCGCCAGTATCCTGGTGCATGAGGAACTGGCGGAATTGGCAGGCGATCATGCCGCTTACAGAAAGGCGGCGCATACGGTTTGGGATAATCCCGCTGACTGGATGAATACATTGGGTCGTGAAAAGTACGGCATTGCGGGTAGTATCACCGTTTTCCCGCCAGAGGTGCCACTTAAGGTGGCTGGCACGTTCCATGAAGGGGAACGACTGGCCTGGCAGGATCTGGTATTCGAGGTGATCCCGCTGCCGGGGCATAGTCGGCACCATGTGGGATTCGTGCTCGAAATGGATGGCACGCCGCTGGCCATCTTTACCGGCGACCTGCTTTGTCATCCGGCTAAACTGGTCAATGTGTTCGATCTTGAAAGCAATTATGGCGGCACGGCCATTGCCTTATTGCCAGTTGTGCTGAGGGAGCTGGCTCAACGTCCAGTGCAATGTTATTTCCCGTCTACAGGTCCTGTGATTGGAAAAGGTCCAGCCCAAGCATTGGAACTGGCTGGGGCCATTGATGCCTATCAGGAAGCGTTGAAATGGCAAAGCGGCGAATTCAAGCCCGCGCTACAACCTGAATATTCCCGAGTGGGGCGGTATCTGCAACTTCACAAGGGTGTTTACCAAATCGATAATTTCGGCAACTGCATCCTGTTGATCGACGAGCAGGGCCGAGGCTTGATGTTCGATCCGGGATCTTGTGACTTTGAGTCGCCGACCCGTCTGGCTGATTTCCACCGTGATCTTGATCTCTTTGAACGGGAGTGTGGGCTGAAGACCATTGACCTGGCGCTGGTTACCCATATTCATGGCGACCATTACGACATGGTGCCAGAACTCCGGAAACGCTATCCCGGTTGCAGAGTAGGGGCGTGGGATCTGGTGGCCCGAGTCATGGAGGCGCCTTGGGACTATCCGTATCCGGCGCTGTTGCCTTGGTACAACCTGGGCTTTGATCATGTGCCGGTGGACGACGTTCTCAGCGAGGATCAGTCTTACGGCTGGCATGATGTGTCCATCCGTTCGATTCATTTGCCTGGACATTGTTATTGTCATGCCGCCTACCTGCTGACCTTCAATGGCCTGCAGTTGGCGATTACGGGCGACACTATTCAGAGCCGGGGTGATTCTGATGGGCTTGGTTTCATCATCTCCAATCACAGTGTCCCTGACGGGGACAGCGGTGTCCTGAAGACCTATCGTCAGATGTCGGGAGAAACGGTTGATCTCAACCTCGGCGGCCACGGGGCGCATTTTGTTGACTGTCAGGGGCAATATGCGGAGAGCTTGCGGCGCATCGAGCATGCGTTGTTGTATTTGCGACGTTTGGTCCCCGAGGGCGATTTGTCGGCAGCTTTTGTACGCCCCAACTATCGAAGATAACCATTTTTGAGAATGACAACATACGTGCTCCAAAAGCCAGAAAGGTGAAACATGAAGCGATCAGAAATCAATGCAGTAGTGAAAGAAGCACAAACGGCCTTTGAACGGCATGGATGGACCTTGCCTCCCAATCCCCGCTGGGATGTGACGGATTTTGGGCTGGGCGATTTCGACAGGGTGGGATTGACCCTGGTGAATCTGGCGGAGCAGCCTGAGTATTGCGAGAAGCTGATGTATGTGCGGCGCAAGCAGGTGACGCCACGCCATTATCATGCGGCCAAGAAGGAGGACATTATCTGTCGGTGGGGCAGGTTGGCCATCGAACTTCCGTCAGCCGTACCGGTTCGGTTTCAGGTGAATGGGGAATGGCGCGAGCTTTCGCCGGGAAAGCCGTTGATTCTTTCCTCGGGTGAGCGTGTCACCTTGACCAAGGGGGTTCTGCATGCCTTCTGGGCAGATTCCGAATATGCCATTGTAGGGGAGGTGTCCACTGCGAATGATGATGCCCATGATAACTATTTCGAGGACAAACGGGTGGGGCGGTACAGTCAGATCAATGAGGATGTGACCGCCATTGTGAAACTCGTGAGTGATTAAGAGGTGGCCACCATGAGGCAACGAGCGGGAATTACCGAAGCAGGGTACTGGCTTGCATGCCGGGTACAGCTTCACCCTTCCCGGACTGGGTAAGTTGGTGTTGGTGAACCGCAAGGCACGCATGGGCCGTAACCCTGCGACCGGCGCAACGATCAAGATCCCGGCCAAACGCGTGGTGAAGTTCCGCGTCGCCAAGGCTTGTAAGGATTCGATCTTGGGCTAATCCAGTCTATGATTCAGAAGGCCGCTGCCGAAAGGTTGGCGGCCTTTTTTATTGGGTATGCAATGGTTGAACTGAGCAGGCCCGCCATTCACTTCCTGCCGCCTCCCCGGAGTGCTTTCCTTGAACTTTGGAGGCGAATCAAAAGTTGGCCCCTCAGGCTGACGCCGCCCAGTTGACGCCTCCGCTGTATAATGCTTCTGCGGGTTTCGAACGATCCAAAGGAAGCCCACGGGGAGGCAACGATGAGCAATTCGATGAATTCAACTACGATGAAGGGAAGGCACCCGCCGGGAATCACCGGGAGCGCCCCAAGCTCCCCTGCCATGAGCCATTTGGAAGAACAAACCGTGGAGGGGGCGAGGAAGTATGCCCCCAGCAGGGTCGGCGTCTTCTTGAGGGCTTTTTCGGGGGGTAGCAGGAAAGCGGCTGTAGGCACTACCATGTCGTGCCACTGAGAGTGCCTGATGTCATGATGGACATAAGGCTACACGACGTTATCCCATATTACTTCCACCAGGCGATCTGTCACAACTCTCGCCCTCCCCATTAGGCAACTCTCCGGGCGACTGGAAAGTTTTCTGCCCTTTGTGACTGCCCGCGATGCCTCACGTGCCGTCGATGGTTTACCCCATCCATGAGCCCGCTCGATTGGTCATAACGCCTTTGTGGGGCGCACTGGGCGGTTTGTGCACGCCTCGTGGGAGGGTGATGGCCTGTATTTGGCCACGGCATGCCTTGTCCAACCTGATTGGGTTCACTGGGCTATGTCCACTTTCCGCAATCCGAAGATTCCTCCTTTGGATTCGCCTCCAAAACACGCCCCGGAGGGTTCGCGCCAATGAGAATGGCCGCCTTGAGTCCATCAGTTGCGACCACACCGCTGATACGCAACAGGGTAGCAACTAATCGCGCTCCGCCACTGATCTCGACCCCGCCATCTGCAACTCTCCGGGCGACTGGAAAGTTGGAGCCGTCATCCATCAGCCAAAATTTGGCGCGATGCCAATGTGGTCCAGTTTTTTTCATTCGGGATACTGCCGAGCGCGGCTACCCATTTCTGAATTTCAGTAAATGAGTTTTACCTGATGTGGCGTTCAAGAAAGCCGCAAGGATTTGACAAGAACCTTGAGACGTTCGTCAATATGGTTGGAAAAACGCTTATAGGCGGGACAGAAGTAAGTCAATCCCGGCTCGCTATCCGGAGTTTTGACGAACCGGTTTCGGGGGCATTCCCCCCAGCCAGCGAACAGGACTTCGCAGTTCCGGCAGGTGGAGGGTAATGACTCGAATTTGTTCAGGCCGAACTGTGTCTGGGGCTTACTGAAGACCACCTCCCCCAAAGTCTTCTCCTGGATATTTTCAAGTTTGTACTCTGGGTAGACATAGTGGTCACAACTGTCCCCCATGTGCTGAACATGAAGGGGATGCCGGCGATGTCGGGTGGTCGGTTCCAGTGGCCGTTGCTGAGGGAGATATATGTATTGGTGCCGTGACTGGTGCCGATCTGGCGGGTATTTCCGCTTCCCGGGTATTCCCGTCTCCCTCCCAACTTCCGGCTGATTCATGCCAGGTCGAAAAATAGATATTGATAGCCAACGACTTACGCGGCAGGTGCCTGTCCTTGGGGCCCGTTGAACTTAAAGGCGTGGCCTTGGCCAAGCGCACGGATGGGCCGGTATTCAAACAGTTGCGTTTGGGCGGGGGGGAAATGGTTATCGTCATACAAGGTTGTGTGTGGTTTGTGAATTATTGGTGAGCTGGTGAAGTTTGCCGTGAAGGAGGACTCAATGCCCGTGAACATGTCTGAAACCGTAATCGGCAATCGCTACCTGGATACTGCGCTCGCCTTCAAGGAGCGGGCGAAGATCCTGGTCAGCCAGATGACCTTGCGTGAAAAGATTGCGCAGATGCTTCATCAGGCGCCGCCGATTCCGCGTCTGAACGTGCCTGCCTACAGTTGGTGGAGTGAGTGTCTTCATGGCGTCGGACGAGCGGGAAAAGCCACGGTATTCCCCCAATGCACCGGGTTGGCGGCAACCTTCAACGCCCCGCTGATTCATGAGATTGCTGATGTCATCTCGACTGAAGCCCGAGCCAAACACCACGATGCCGTGCGCCGTGGTTTTCGCGGCCAGTGCGCGGGGCTGACCTTCTGGACGCCCAATATCAACATCTACCGGGACCCGCGCTGGGGACGGGGGCAGGAAACATATGGGGAAGATCCTTATCTGACGGCCCGCATGGGGGTGGCTTTTGTTCAAGGTCTCCAAGGCAATGACCCTAGACATCTGAAGGCGGCGGCTTGTGCCAAGCATTATGCGGTCCACAGCGGGCCGGAGGCGGGTCGCCATACTTTCGACAGCATTGTCACGCAGCGGGATCTCCGTGAGACCTATTTGCCAGCCTTTCAGGCCTGTGTCATGGAGGCCGGCGTGGAATCGGTCATGACGGCCTATAATCGTACCAATGGCGAAGCCTGCAGTGCAAGTCCCACCCTGTTGGGTCGCATCCTGCGGGGAGAATGGAAATTCGACGGGCATGTGGTCAGCGATTGCGGGGCAGTGGAGGATATCTGCAACAATCACAAGCTCGTGGCGTCCCCGGCGGAGGCGGCGGCCCTGGCGGTGAGGGAGGGTTGTGACCTGTGTTGCGGCGAAATCTATCGCAACCTGCTGGAAGCCGTGCAGAAGGGGTTTGTGACCGAGGAGGAGATCGATCTCAGTGTGACGCGATTGTTCACGACGCGAATGCGATTGGGATTATTCGATCCTCCTGATACCGTGAAATGGACTGCGACTCCGTCGGAGGTGGTCTGTTGTCCAAAACATTCCGACCTGGCGCTACGAGCCGCACGCGAATCCCTCGTGCTGCTGAAAAACGATGGAATCCTTCCGCTTAACCGGGATTCCCTCAAATGTCTCGGGGTGTCGGGTCCTTTGGCCCTGGATCTGGATGTCCTGTTGGGCAATTACAATGGGCACTCCCGTGATATGGTCAGTTATCACAGATCCACTTCCACCTTGCCGTAGTGGATGATCGGCGGGATAACCACCCGTAATCATATGGGGCGGATGTTATGATGACTGGAAGACTTCCAGTGCCGTCCCAAACAAATGCCATCACGGATTCCAGTTCCGCTTTCCCCCGCTCCCGCCCTGTACAGCCCATCCTGTTCCCTGTTCGATAGTATTCCCCGCGGCTACACTATCTTCAACGATTGAGCCCTTTCTGCCTGAATGGATTGAAGATCAACACGAGGAAAGCATGTAGCATTCGGCGGAGGGCACTCTGGAAAAGAACGAGGCTCGATGTCCATGAATGCCATGACACAAAAGGTTATCGAAACTGTTCTAAGTGCTGACGTGAGTGTCGCGCCCGATCAGCGTGATGCGGTTATGGCAGTTCTCAATGGACGGATTCCCAAGCAGTGGCCACCTCTTCGCGACCTCCTTGAGAAAAATCAGATTTCTTTGAGTTCCGCAGGGCAGAATCCATCAGGCCAAAAGACTTATCTCAGACGGCATGAAGCTGCGAAATATCTCGGGTGTAGTGTTCGACAGATCGATGTGATGAAACACGATGGCGAACTGCCCTTTCACATGTTGGGACGCCGACTGATCGTTTTCAGTCGAACCGATCTTGACGCCCTGATGGCCAAATATAAAGTCGCTTGAACGCGGGTTTTGGCTCTCCGAAATTTACTAAAAGTTTGCCTCGTTTTTGCTTCAACTTTTGAGAGATTATTTGCCTTTACGTGCCTTTATGTGCAACATTCGTGTTTTATATCAAGTTGTTGTGCAAGTGGTTGCGGCTTTGTTGATTTTGGAGCAATGGCGCAGGCTGGATTAGCAAACCAACTGCTTATATCGTGGATCTTTACCAATAAATCAGTTGATTGTTATGTTGACATAATCGGTGCGCAATGATATATTCGTGCGCATAAATAAATCAGTGAGCACTGATAGTTTGGAGCGAAGTAAAAAGGCGCGATGAAATGAATAGGCAGCAATATCTATTTCAGAAAATGAACGCATGGTTGGGGGCGAAGGGTTATAAACCCGTCTATTCGCTTTCCAGCAAGGATGCCGGTCTTGATATGGATGCTGTCTTCAGGAAAGAGGGCGCTGTTCCTCTTGTTATCGAGATGCGGGTCATGAATGCCTACAGGTCTCAGGAATTCCGGTCGTTGGTCGGTGATGCGATACTGCGCAACCGGCATGGCGAACCGGAACGTCAAGCGGAAGGGGAACTCTTCCTTGCTGTCATGCTGAAACGCATGAGCCCGATGGTCGTGAAGGATTTTCAGGATTATGCTCAACGGTATCTGCCATCTTTGAACTGGCTGGCGATGGATGAATTTGGTCATGGCCGGGCGTGTTTCAGTGGAGTAGAGGAATCGCTCTCATTGCCGGATGCCTTCCGCCAAGTGGTTGATATCCGGGTTCAGGGCTCACAGGGAAATATCTTTTCCCAAAAGAACCAGTGGTTGTTCAAAATTCTTCTGTTGGCGGGCATTGATAAGCAGTACTGGGGAGGGCCTCCCCATGTTCCAGGCAGCATCAGTGAACTGGCTCAAATATCGGGCGTTTCCCAGCCCTCAGTCTCATCTTTTGTGAAGAAGGCGGAGAGCGCGGGATTCTTGAAACGGTCACGGGGTGGATTTCACATCATTCGATATCGCGAATTGCTTGATGAATGGTTTTACTCCGTCAAACAACGACGGCGCTATGAGGTCGGGGGACGCTTTCTCTATGGCGAGGAGCCCGTTGAACGCTTTGTCGGCAAGATGAGGGAATACTGCCTCAAGGCAAAGCCAGGAGCGGATGGGCCGGCATTTATTGTGGGTCATCACCTTGCCTGCCATCTTCTGAAACTGGGCCGCTCCAATGTACAGTTCGCCAAGATCTATGCAAATCGTCCGATAGAGGAAATTATGTCGGCCCTCGACCTAGCTCGAGATGAATCCTCCGATCCTCAACTGGTACTGGCTGTTCCGCCGATCGCGCAACCGATCTTTGCGGGATACGTTGTTTGCGATGGAATTCCCGTAAGCGATGTACTTCAATGCTACTTAGACGTGAGATCGTCACTTGCACGCGGCAATGAGCAGGCAGAGTTCATTCTGGAGAAGATCCTCATGCCGCATTTTGAAAGGAAGCCTCTATGCTGATGGGAA
>JBAXDB010000097.1:0-9753 GCA_037141135.1 bacterium
TCGCCTCTGGTCTTCTGCTCTCTTCATCCACGTGGCAGAGGCGTCTCGCCTCTGGTCTTCTGCTCTCTTCATCCACGTGGCAGAGGCGTCTCGCCTCTGGCTCCTGGTACTCAGAGGCGGGACGCCTCTGCCACAAAAATCCCATATACCGTTTAATCACAGCCCCTGTTATGAGGGGTGAGTATGAGTTTTACTGTCGCCATATAATTGCCAGCATGACTGCGGCGAACGCGGGAATAAACGGCATGCGGATCAGCAAAGGCATGCGCCAAATACTCCCATTGCGCCAGCATCTTATCCAGCCGGTGCTGATCCCCGCTCAACCACTGACCATACCCCTCAAACAGGAGATCATGAAACTTGATGAGCCGCTCGCGGCGGACGTCCGGCGACGGCAGGGGGGCGGCGGCTTTGATCTGTGCAGCCAAAAAGGGGTTTCTTAGCGCGCTGCGGCCGATCATCCAACCTGCAACCCCTGGAAGCTGTTTCTCCAGCACATTCCATCCATCCACTGTCGCGATGTCCCCGTTATAGACAAAAGGATGCCGACACAACTCCAGTGCTTGACGAGCGCGGGCAAGATCCACTCCACCCTCATACATCTGGTCAGCCGTACGTGCATGTAAAATCACTTCCGTCAGGGGATAGCGGTTCAGCACCTCCATGACCGCCTGAAATTCATCCGGATTGTGTAACCCAAGCCGCATTTTCACCGAAAGCCGCACAGACGTATCCTTCAGCACTTCCTCAAGAATACGGTCGATCCGCGTGGCATCCGGAAGTAACCCCGCCCCTCGCCCACGTCCCGCCACCGTCGGATAAGGACAGCCCAGATTCCAATTCACCTCTTCATGACCCGCCTCGCTTAACTCGCGCAAGGCGGCGGAAAAGGTTGGCGCATGGTTTGTCAGCACCTGCGGAATCGTGCGCAATGCGCGGTTATTTTCCATGGCAATCTGCCGGAGTTCAGCAGAACGCAGGGGATGCCCCTGCCGGAGTTGCAAAAAAGGAGACACCGCATAATCGAATCCACCAAAACAACTGGCGAACGCATCTCGATAAACGGCATCGGTCACACCGCGAATGGGAGCGAGGAGGAAAGCAGTGGGCAGTGAGCAGTGGGCAGTGGACAGAACACCAATCATAATAGAACCATTTGGATTTCTGAACTTTTTTCCCGCTGCTCACTGCCAACTGGCAACTGCCCACTGCTCCCTGCCAACTGCCCACTGCCAACTGGCAACTGCCCACTGCTCCCTACCAACTGCCCACTGCCCACTGCACCCCCTCTTTCATATTCCTCATCTGGCGGAAGATTGCCCCGCTGGCGGGCTTCAACCGCCAACTGATCACACCGTTCGTTCTCCGGATGTTCATTGTGGCTCTTAACCCACACAAATTTGACGTCATGCGGCATGGCTAGATCAAGTAGACACCCCCATAGATCCTCATTTTTAGCCCGATCTTTCGGCCCCCGCATCCAGCCTTTGGCGCGCCAGCGCTTGGCATGTCCCTGATTAAACATATCGACCAGATATCGTGAATCGCTGAAAATGGTGATATCCAACCCTAACCCCTGCCCCCCGGCAACCCCCTTCAGCCCCTCAATCGCCGCAAGAATTTCCATTCTATTGTTTGTGGTCTTTGAAAAGCCGCCTGAAAGCTCCCGCCGCTGTGCGTTTTGCACAATGATAACCCCATACCCCCCACGCCCCGGGTTCGGGGAACAGGCTCCATCCGTATAAATCTCAATCAATTGATCAGCAGACATCCGGCAAGTATGACAGCGGAGTGGGAAAGAGGGGAGAAAATAGTTATAGGTTATTGGTTATTGGTTATCAGGGAACACACAATGTTCCTTTCCCAATAACCAATAACAAATAACTGAAAACCTGCTGATATCCTGCTTGACTTCTATTCCGGCATTCATTAATGAGTGAGTGCTTACTTTTTAAATAGGCAGGATTATTTCCATGGCACGACCGGTATCCATACAACCTGATGCAATCCTTGCGGCGGCCCGCAGGGTCTTCATGACCCATGGCTATAAAGCCAGCACCCTGCTTATTGCCAGGGCCGCAGGCGTGTCAGAAGGCACCCTGTTCAAACACTACAAGAGCAAATGCAATCTATTCCTTGCCGCCATGGATGTGGAGGCCAACGAGCAGTCCTGGGGAGATTGCCTGATGGCGTCAGTCGGAAAAGGGGATATCCGCGCCACCCTTGAAACTGCAGGAAGCCATCTCCTTAGCCACCTCCGCCTGGTTCTGCCGCGCATCATGATGGTCACTTCAAGTGGCGTCACCATTCCCAAGCATCATCAGCCCGGCGAATGCCCACCCCCCATTCAAAAGATGGAGGTCCTCTGCAGATATTTCAAACTGGAGATCAAGGCTGGCCGCATGAAAATGACGTCTCCCGAGATTCAAGCGCAGGCGTTTCTTGGAGCGCTATCGCACTATGCCTGGTGCGAGACACTGTTCAACTACAAGCCCGCCACACCTGCCGACTATGTCCGTAACGTTGTAGACATTATTGTAAAGGCCACAAATCCAAAAATATCAGGTCGAAATTCATGAAAACACTCGTCTTCCAGTTTGTCGTTGCCTCCTCACTGTCAGCCCTGATTGCAGGCTGCGTGCAGGCCCCCCCGCCCCCCTCCTCCACAACTGAATGGACGGCACCAGCTGACGCCCAAAAACCTGATAAAGTCTGGGAGGCGGTACGAGCCGAAACACCAGCCGACCTCACAAAGCCGCTGACTCTATCCGAGATTGCAGATCTTGCCCTCCATAACAATGCAAGCACCAGCAAAGCCTGGCACGAGGCCCGCGCTGCATCTGAACAGGTCCGTTTCGCGCAGGGTTATTTCATGCCAAACATCACCGCGGGAGCAGGCATGACCCGTACCGTCACTGCCGCTCATCCTGAAAAGTTTGATCAGAACAACCTGGCCTATGGTCCCGGCGTTCAGTTGAGTTATCTTGTATTCAACTTCGGTGGTGGTCGCAGTGCCGCTGTTGAGCAAGCGCTTCAAACCGTTTACGCCAGTAACTTTGCTTTCAATCAAGCCCTGCAAGACACGCTTCTCTCCGCTGAACTCGCCTACTACAGGGTGATTACTGCTCAAGCGGCAGTGGACGCCACAACCACGAATGCCCTCGACACCAAAGCCATACTGGAGGCGGCCACTGAACGCCGTAACGCTGGTATCGGAGTTGATCTGGAAGTGCTCCAGGCCCAATCGCTCTACGATCAAGCGCTTTACGCTCAGGCCAATGCAGAGGGGCTGCAAAAAATTAGCCGGGGTCTTCTGGCCCAGGCCGTCGGATTGCCGTCCGACACGACGCTCCAGATTGCCACACCTGCCGCTGACCTGCCGGCTTCGCTCTCGGATCAGGATATGCGGCGCTTTACTGATGCCGCATTGGCGCGCCGCCCTGATCTCGCCGCCTTACGGGCCTCCCTTGCCGCGCGGGAAGCGGCCATCAAGGTCGCTAATGCCTCACGCTGGCCATCGCTGTATCTTAACGGCTCGATTAACCGCAATTACTACGGACTCTACGGCTTGAGCAATCGAGACTCTTCGGCTGATGAGTGGTCCTATGTCGGCGGGGTAAGCGTGAAATGGAACCTGTTCGACGGTTTCCAGACCTTAAGCACAAAACGCACAGCGGAGGCGCAAGCTGACGCCACCCGCGCACAACTCAAGCAGGCAGAATTGGGAGCAAGCACTGAAATCTGGACACGCTTCCACAATTATGAAACCGCTCTACGCCTGCAAGCATTCAGCCTCTCTTCTCTCAGCAGCGCCACAGCAGCTTGGCAATTAGCCATGGATAGTTACAAATCCGGAGTCAAAAGCCTTCTGGATGTCTTGAGTGCCGAAGCTCAACTCGCCCAGGCCCGCAGCCAGCAAATTGTGGCACGGCAAGAGGTGTTCACGGCATTGGCCAATCTGGCTCATGCCACGGGAATCATTGAAAAAGGCGGATCGCTACACGCTCATGATAGTTTGAGGGGAAACAATAAATAGACCTCAGACCAGAGACTTTAGACCACAGACCAAGGAATAAAAGTATGAATAACATTGCTCGCATGACCACAACTGTCTTGTCCATCACCACCTTGCTGCTGCTCACAAGCTCCTGCGGCAAAAAACAGGAAGCCGGGCCGCCCTCCGCCCCACCGGTTGTAGTCGTGATGACTCCAGCCCTCGAGGTCAATACCCACGTCGTCATTTCCACCTACGGGAATACACAGGATAAAGAGAGCGTGGATATCGTTCCCCAGGTTTCCGGACAATTGATGAGTATTCTTTTCGAGGAAGGCGCGATTGTCACCAATGGCCAACCGCTCTTCCAAATTGACCCGCGGGATTATCAAACGCGCGTGCAACAGGCCGAGGGGATGATCGCCGCCGATAAAGCGGCCTTGGAACTCGCCCGCACCACCATCGGCCGCAATCAACCGCTTCTGGAAAAGCGGCTTATCTCGCAGGAGCTGTTTGACACCATTAAAAACAAGGTGACTTCCCTGGAGGCTCAACTCGCCATCGATCAGGCCGCACTTGAGCAAGCGAAGCTCAATCTGTCACGCTGTACGCTCGTTTCGCCGATCGACGGCATTTGCTCCAAGCGTATTGTGGATGCCGGAAATCTGGTGGCCGCGGGGATGACACGCCTGACCAATGTCCGGAACTACAGTCCGCTCCGTTTGGAATGCACCGTTTCGGAGCAATATCTACCCCAGGTCCGAAAGGCCTTGTCGGCCGGCCCCATTCAGGTTGAAGTCACCCCGCCCGGCGATACCAACCATTACACGGGCACCCTTTCGTTTATTGATAATGCGGTGGATGCCTTGACAGGCTCCATCCTGCTGCGCGGCGAAGTGCCGAATCCCGCCCGGGCCCTTTGGGCTAAACAGTTCGTTAATATCGATATCATTGTCACCCAGATTCCCAACGCCGTTATGGTGCCGGAAAGTTCGGTCCAGTTCGGGAAAAACGGACCGTATCTGTATGTCGCTAATTCGAACAGCGTATCGGAACTCCGCCCGGTCAAGATCGGCGTGCGGCACGACAACTTGCTTCAAATCACCGAAGGGGTCCACGCAGGCGAGTCAGTGATTGCCTCAGGACTGATGATGATGCGCCCTGGCGCCACTGTTATGGATGCCGCCAAGATGCAGCCTGCGACAAAGGGAAATAAATAGAATTCCGGGGAAATACCCCTCACCTTAATCCTCTCCCACAAGGGGAGAGGAAATAGAATAGAGAACATATTATGAGCTTTTCAGAAATATTTATCCGCCGCCCGGTTATGACAGTGCTGCTAACCACCCTGATGGTGGTTGGCGGCTTGTGGGCCTACTTCCAACTTCCCGTCAACAGTCTGCCCACCGTGGACTACCCCGTTATCCAGGTAACGGTCGCCTATCCAGGCGCCAGCCCCGCCACCATGGCCTCCACGGTGGCCACCCCGCTGGAGAATGAATTCACCCAGATTAACGGCTTGGAATCCATGTATTCTGACAACAAACAGGGGCTTACCACCCTCACGTTATCATTCAGTCTGAATCGCAATGTGGACTTGATCGCCCCGGATGTCCAGGCGGCCATCACCCGGGCTACCAGGAACCTGCCGCCCGATCTCCCCAGCCCGCCCACTTATCAGAAGTTCAACCCCTCTGACGCCCCTATTTATTACCTGCTCCTTTATTCGGATATCATGCCCCACGGCGAACTATACGACTATGCCAACCATGTGGTTTCCCGGAAATTAAGCATGATTGAAGGCGTCTCCAAAGTAGAGGCCTTTGGGGCCAAAAACGCCGTGCGCATTCAATTCAGCCCCGATAAACTTGCCGCCTATAAAATCGGTGTTGACGAGTTGGCCCTGGCGCTAAAAGCTGGTACGGCAAATATTCCCGGGGGCAGCTTAAATGGCGCCCAACGCACCTTTGTGATTGAGCCACAGGGCCAATTGCGTACCGCCCGCGAATTCGGCGAACTGATCATCACCACCCGTAACAATGCGCCCATCCGACTGAAGGACGTGGCGCAGTGCGTGGACAGCATCGCCAATGATCTTGTGAACATCCGTTACACCACCGCCACGGAGCCCATCCACAATAATTGCGTCGTTATGCGTCTCTCACGCGTCAGTGGCGCCAATACCGTCGCCGTGGCGAACCGCGTGACCCTGGCACTGGAGGAAGCTCGCCGTGAACTTCCGTCCACAATTACCCTGGTGACCATGTTCAATGGCTCGGCACCTATCAAGGAATCCCTTCATGACGTCCAGCTCACCGTCGGAATTGCCCTCCTGATGGTAGTATTGGTCATCTTCTTCTTCCTGGGCCGCATCCGTGAAACGGTGATTCCCAGCATTGTGCTTCCCATTTCACTGCTCGGCACCTGCCTGCTGATGCTGCCATCCGATTTCAGCCTGGACACCCTCTCCTTGATGGGAATCATTCTGGCGGTCGGCTTTCTCGTGGATGACGCCATCGTAGTCCTTGAAAATACCGTACGTCATCTGGAGGAGGGTAAAAAACCCATCCCTGCCGCTTTACAGAGCATGAAAGAAATTTCTTTCACGGTCCTTTCCACCAGCGCAGCCCTGATCATCGTCTTCATGCCATTGGTATTCATGGGTGGAGCTGTGGGCCGGAATCTGCGCGAATTCGCCCTGACCGTAATTTTTGCCATCATTGTCTCCACCATTCTCGCCTTGACGCTCTCCCCCATGATGTGTGCGCGCATCCTGCATCACGAGAAGGCGCCTAACGCGGTCCAACGGGGAATCCAGTCCTTTATCCAGGGATTGATCAACCAATACGCCAAAGCCCTTCATTTCCAACTGCGCCACAAGTGGTTGGCTCTGGTAGCCTGGGTCCTCTGCATTCTTGGCGCCGGAGTACTTTATTTCATCCTGCCAAAAGCCTTTCTCCCTCCCGGCGATAGTAGTTTTATCTTCGGCGCCATGCTTATGCCCCAAGGCTCTTCTACAGAACAGATGCAGTCCTATCAAACCAAGGTTATGAGTTTGTTCAAGCAGGACCCGGCGATCGAGCGCGTGGGCAGCGTCACGGGAATATTCCCGGGCGCCGACCAAAGCATGGGGTTTGTATTCATCCGCCTGAAGTCGACACATGAACGTGCGCCCATAGACCAGATTGCTCAAAAATTGATGATGCAGGCGATGATGATTCCTGATGGGCTGTGCGCCATGAAGGCCATGCCTGTGCTCAAAATCAGTTCCGGCGTCGACTCGACGGCCCAGGGAAGCGACTATGGATTTCTCTTAAAAGGCTTGGATCGGGACACCGTCTACAAAACAGCTTTTCAGCTGGAACAGGAAATCCGGAAGATCCCATTCCTGATTCCGTTCGCGACCCAGAATAGCGTCAAACTAAATATGCCCCGCTTGAATGTGACAATAGACCGCAACCGGGCCTCAGCGTTGGGTGTGACAGCCACCTCCATTGAGCAGGCCTTGGCGATTTCCTTTTCAGGGGGCTATATAACCCAGTTCACCACCGACCAGGATCAATACCAGGTCATCCCCGAGATCCAGAAATCCAATCAACGCCTCCCGGATGATCTGGCGCTTCTCTACCTCCGGTCTTCATACGGCCCGCTTGTTCCCATCAAATCGATCATTCAATGGTCAGAAGATGCAGGCCCTCAGAATGTGCCGCATGCCCAACAACATGAAGCTGCCACCATTTCCTTCAGCCCCTTTCCAGGCGTGCCGCTGGGAATGGTTACTGCCGCAATCGAAGCCAAGGCCGCGGCAGTGTTACCGCCCACCGTACAAGGCGCATTCGTCGGCGATGCCGTGGAATTCAAGAAATCCATTGCCAGTCTCGGCATACTGCTCTTGATTGCCATCTTCCTGAAATACATCGTGCTGGGTATGCTTTATGAAAGCTACATCCATCCCTTCACAATTCTCACCACTTTGCCTGTGGCCATCTTCGGCGGATTCCTGACACTCTATGTTTTCGGAAGCCAACTATCCCTTTATGCCTATATCGGGGTTTTCGTCCTGCTGGGATTGATCACCAAGAATGGCATTCTGATGGTTGACTTCGCCCTGCAACGGAGGGCGGAAGGCATGAACAGTTATGATGCCATCCATAACGCGTGCGTGGTCCGGTTCCGCCCGATCCTGATGACGGGCTTGTGCGCCATCCTGGGCGCCATGCCGATCGCCATGGGCTTTGGCGCCGATGCCTCGAGCCGGAAACCGCTTGGCCTGGTGATCGTCGGCGGCATGATTTTCGCCCAGGTGATCACCCTCTTCGTCACGCCCGGAATTTACCTCTACATGGAGAAAATTCAGGCCAAGTTCTTTAAAACACGGACGGATCTGGAATGAGGCGACGCCAACTTGTTAAAGCCCTGTGTATAAGCTTTAGCACCTGATACAGCCTGATCGAGCAGCAACCCTCACCCCAGCCCTCTCCCCTCCCAGGGAGAGGGAGTTTTGGGCAGGTCTTCCGGCTTCATATCCGCCAAACACGGAAGGCCCCCATCCCGCTTCGACAGAATCGGGTTTGTGACGGGCCAGGGGATATTCAAAGCGGGATCAGACCAGAGAATGCCTTTCTCGTCTTTCGGCGAATAATAGGCGCTGCATTTATACATGAAATCCGCTTCATCGCTCAAAACACAGAAGCCATGCGCAAAGCCGGCTGGAATGAAAAACTGATGATGATTCGCCGCTGACAAAATGGCACCCACCCAACGCCCGAAGGTGGGCGAGCCCCGCCGGACATCAACGGCCACGTCAAAGATCTCACCGCTCATCGCCCAGACCAGTTTAGCCTGAGGATTAGGCAACTGGTAATGGAGCCCACGCAGTGTTCCTTTGGTCGAATGGGACCAGTTATCCTGTACAAATGACACTTCGATACCCGCCGCAAGGTACTTCTCGGCATGACACGTTTCTTGAAAAAACCCGCGCGAATCGCCAAACACATCGGGTATCACCAGCTTAACATCAGGGATTGCCTGGGAAATAACCTGCAAAGCCATAATTAAACTTCCTCCGCCATACGGATCAGATATTGACCATATTCATTTTTTGCCATGTCCCGGCCTAACGCCTTGAGCTGCTCGCGGGAAATATAACCCATCGAAAAAGCAATCTCCTCAATACAGGCCATTTTGAAACCCTGCCGTACTTGCACAGTCTGAACAAAGCTGGCCGCCTGATACATCGAGTCGTGTGTGCCGGTATCCAGCCAGGCAAAGCCCCGCCCCAGTGAGTGCACCCGCATTTTACCCGCTTTGAGATAGGCCAGGTTCAGGTCGGTAATCTCCAATTCGCCACGGGGCGATGGTTTGAGTTTTGCCGCGATATCAAGGACCCCGTTGTCATAGAAGTAAAGACCGGGGATCGCATACTTCGACTTCGGATGCTCCGGCTTCTCTTCCAAAGAGAGCGCCTTGCCATTTTCATCAAACTCTATCACGCCATACCGTTCCGGATCGGCAACCGGGTAGGCGAAAATCAAAGCCCCCTCTTTTAACTGACTGGCCTCTTTGAGAACCGCCGAAAAATTATGCCCATAGAATATGTTATCACCCAGGATGAGCGCCACTGAACTGGTTCCAACAAAGTCCCGGCCGATGATAAAAGCCTGGGCAAGTCCCTCAGGTTTGGGCTGTTCCGCATAGCAAAGGTTGATCCCCAATTGCGAGCCATCCCCGAGCAAGTGACGAAACAGGGGAAGATCCTG
>JBAXDB010000098.1:0-9597 GCA_037141135.1 bacterium
AGTGCAATATCCGCTGTTTCAACCGCTGTATCAGTTCCCGCCGCCCCCATGGCAATCCCGATGGTGGCTGTGGCCAGTGCCGGAGCATCATTTACGCCATCGCCAACCATGGCGACAGGGCCATGAGTCCGCTCGATTTCCTGAATCGCAAGCATCTTGTCTTCCGGCAGCAATTCGGCTCGAAATTCGTCCACCCCAACGACTTGGCTGACCGCCTCTGCGGTCCCCAGATTGTCGCCGGTGAGCATGACCACATGTCGTATTCCCGCTGCTTTCAGCTGGCCAATCATGGTTGAGGCACCTTGTCGAATGGCGTCCGCCACACTGATGAGCCCGCAGACATGCCTGTCACTGCCAACCACAATGACGGAATGCCCCGCGTCTTCCATGCGTTGCGCCTGCTCGTGCATCTCGGATTCTTCCACACCTTTTTCATGCAACAGTCTATGGCTGCCTACCCAGAAGAGATGGCCATCAATTAACGCCTCGGCCCCCCTCCCTTTAAGTGTGCGAAAGTCCTGCGCCACCAATGGCGTCACATTTTCCAGCCGCGCCCCACACTCCACGATTCCAGCAGTAGTGAGAACGAAAAAAGGAACGCGACAGTCCCCGCCTCAAACCACTGCCCGATGATCATTGCCCCGAGCACGGCCAGGGTCATAAATAAATTCATATCAGCCCGCAACCTGCGCAAGGCCAGCCACGCCTTTGGAACCACAAACCAGCTCCCCGTTACGACTGCAGCGGCATAAAAAAGGATCACGAGCGGCGGGAACTCGTGATGGGAAACACCTTCACCTCCGGCCAGCGCATGCAGCAGGCCGCCGTGCAAAAGGGTATGGGCCAGAAAGCCCAGCAGCACCAAAACGCCGGAACTCCAGCACATGAGCGTCCGCCCCCGTTGACGATTCCAACCTTCATCGCCGGGTGGGCCTTCAGGCGAATCGGTCCCGTCAACGAATTTGGCTATCAAACCAGCTTGCCGCACCGCATCGAGGATTGTTTGCTCATCAACCGGGCCGCCATCTGACTCGACCGTCATGGTTCCTTCGATCAGGTTAAAAGCGAGATTGGAGACACCTGGCAGTTTGCCAACGGTTCCCTTGAGCGCATTGACCTCCTCGGCGCAGTCCAGGCCGCCGATATGATATATTTTGCTGACCATATATTCACCCCCGCCATCACAATATCACATTCACAGACAACGGCGACATGGAGATTGGTATATTTACTAATGGTCAAGGTGCTGAGTATATTTCTTTATCCCTGTCGCCGGGGCACTGTTCAGAAGATGATAGAGTGTCGGCAGTACAATCAGCGTCAGAAGTGTCGAGGTCATCAATCCACCCATCACTACAACCGCCAAAGGCTTCTGAATATCTGCGCCAGACCCGGTGGCATAAAGCATGGGCAAATGCCCGATAAAGCTCGTCAACGCGGTCATCAGCAGTGGCCGGAATCGCAGTTGACAGCCCTCACGAACCGTCTCGGAAACTGAACGGCCTCGTTCACGAAGTTGTCGAAAAAAGGCCATCAGGATGACGCCATTCTGGACCCCAATACCCAGCAGCACAATAAACGCAACTGCGGCCGAAACTGAAAGCGGTATCCGGAAGGCCACTACCGCGATCACGCCGCCAATCAAGGCAAAAGGCAGATTCAAGAGTACCAGGAGTGAATTGGTGACTGAATCCAGCGCCAGGTAGAGAAAGACCAGAATGAGTATGAGTGCAACAGGAAGCACCATGGAAAGCTGGCGCATGGCCCGTTGTTGGTTCTCAAACTGACCGCCGTAATCCACGAAGTATCCCGGGGGCAGTTCCTTAATCAATGGCGCAATAGCTGCTTGTACGTCCCGCACAAATCCGCCCAGATCCCGGCCCCTCACATTGGCCTCAACGACCACCCTTCTGATCCCATTCTCGCGACTTATTTGCGCAGGAGCTTCGACCATCTCGATTTTTGCAAACTGGCCAAGCGGAACGCGGACACCGTTCGGCGCCCGGATAAGCAGCCGCTCGATTTGAGGAATGTCCTCGCGTGATCCTTCAGGGTATCGGACAACGATAGCAAACCGGCGCTGACCTTCAATCAGGGTGCCTGCAACTTTGCCGGCCACGGCTGTCTCGATCGCCTCATTGACGTCAGACACGTTGATCCCGTAACGCGCCACAGCGCCCCGATCAATGACCACATTGACCTGATTCATGCCAGAGATCTGTTCGATTTTTACGTCCTGGGCTCCCTTAATCGCCTGCATTGCGGGCGCAATACGATCTGAGAACTGCTTCAGCACATCGAGTTCCGGACCGAACACCTTGACCGCCAAGTCGCTTTTCACGCCGGAAATAAGTTCATTGACCCTCAGTGCTATTGGTTGCGAGAAAGAATACCGGAGTCCTGGGATCACTGCCAAATCCTGCTGTATCGCCTTAACGAGGTCGGCCTTGGTGCGGCCACTTCTCCATTCGCGTTGTGGTTTCAGCATGATGAAAACGTCAGTTTGTTCCGGCCCCATGGGATCCTCTGAAATCTCCGCCCTGCCGGTTTTGCTAATCACGGTTTCGATTTCAGAGAATTTTTGCAGTCGTTGCTCGATCAGCCCGGCAACGCGCGCGGAACCATCCAATGAAGCATTTGGCAGGCGCACCGCATTGATGGCAATGGCGCCTTCATCCAGCGGAGGCATAAACTCGGTTCCGATCAGCGGCACCAGCGCCACAGCGGATGCCAATACGGCAAATGAGACTCCCAGGGTAATGCCAGGTCGCCTGATCGCACGATCCAGCACCCTTAGATACAACTCGTGAAGACGACGGATGATCTTAAACTCTTTTTCCGGGGCAGGTTTCAGCACTGAAGCCGAGATGACCGGAATGACCGTCAGGGCCACAGCGAGGGAAACCAGCAGCGCGATCAGCATGGTAAACGCCATGGGCGCAAACATTTTGCCTTCGATCCCCTGCAAGGTGAACAGCGGCACCAGAATGACCACAATGATAAACACCGAGAAAGCTACGGGCCGCGCTACCTCGACCACCGCGCCAACCACAATTTTCCGTTTGTCAGCACCTGCATGCTTTTCCGCCAGATGCCGCCGGATATTTTCCACCACCACAATCGAGGCATCCACCACCATACCCACGGAAAATGCCAGACCGCCAAGGCTCATGAGATTGGAACTTACACCGGTCCAGCCCATGATTATAAAGCTGACAAGAAAGGTGAACGGCAGGGAGAATACAACCACTAACGCCGTACGCAATTCGGCCACAAACAGAAACAACACCAGGATTACGAAAATGCCGCCTTCCAGTGTGGCGTCGACAACCGTGCGGATACAGGCATCGATCAGCGAGGTGCGATCATAGAACACATTAATGCGGACCCCTTCAGGCAATGCGCCGCCCAGTTGAGCTATGGCCGCTTTGACGCGGCTCACCACTTTCTGTGAGTTTTCACCTTTGAGCATGATGATCATGCCCGCGACCACTTCCCCTTTGCCGTCCCTGGTAACAGCGCCCTGTCGGGGTTCAGAGCCAATGGTAATATCCGCGACATCCCTCAGAAAAACTGGTGTCCCATCTTGCGCCATCAGCACAATGCTCCCGATGTCAGGCAGATCCTTTAACAATCCAACTCCGCGCAGATAGAATTGTTCCCAGCCGCGAACGATGATCCCTCCAGCCGCGTTGGCATTGTTCCGTTCCACTGCTGCCACAACCTCGGTCGCCGTTACTCCGTACTTAATGAGTTTTTCCGGAGAGATTAGCACCTGATATTGTTTTACATGCCCTCCGAAGCTGTTGACCTCATTGACGCCAGGGGTGGGTTTCAGCCTCGGCGCAATGAGCCAATCCTGTATGGTGCGAAGCTCCATGGCGTCATGCTTACCGCTTTCAACTGTATATTGCAGGATTTCACCCAAGCCTGTGCTGATGGGGCCAAGTTCAGGGTCAACTCCCGGTGGCAATCGATCACGAGCGATGGAAAGTCGCTCAGAGACGATCTGACGGGTCCAGTACGTATCCACCCCGTCTTCGAATATAATCACGACCTGGGAGAGTTCCGCCTTGGAAAGTGATCTCACCTGCTTGACTTTAGGTAGCCCCCCCATGACTTGTTCGATCGGGTAGCTGACCCTTTCTTCAACATCCACCGCCGCCAGGCCCGGGGCCTTTGTGAGGATCATTACCTGCACATTGGTAACATCCGGGAAGGCATCGATGGGAAGTTGCCTCCAGGCAATCACCCCTAGAGCCGTAAGTAACACCGTGCCAAGAATGATCAGCAACCGCTGATGCAGGATAACTCGTATAAATTTGTCAAACATAGCCGGGTCCTCCTATTAGTCGGCGCAACCAGCACCCATTTTTTCACGCAATACATCCGACTTGAGCAGGAATGCCCCGTCGGTCACGACAGTTTCGCCTGCTTGCAGGCCTTCCAGGATCTCGACCAGACCAAAAAATTCCCGCCCTTTACGGATATCCTGCCGGATAAAGAAATCGTCCTTCCAGTGCTTGAAAACGAAGAACTTGCCCTCGTCCGAGAACACCGCGTCCCGCGGTGTCACCACAACTTCCTCCGCCGTATCACTGCCGAGGGAGATTGCCGCATCACAAAACATTCCCGGGCGTAAAAGAAAATCGGGATTCTCAATCGTTGCACGCACTTTCACGGTACGGGTTTGTTCATTCATGGTTGCGCCCACATAATCTAGTTTCCCTTTGAAGGGTTGATCCAGAAAGGCGGCCACCTTGATTTCAACGGCCACAGGTCCGCGTTTTTCGAAGGCAAGCAGTGGTGCCAGATCTCGTGAATGCACATTTGCCCAGACCCAGACAGCGGATAGATCGGTCAACAGCATCAGATCTTTCCCAATCTCCGCCACTTCGCCGGCCACAGCATGTTTTTCAATGATTGTTCCCGCTGCAGGCGCACGAATTGGCAGGATTCCCTTACTGACGCCGTGCACAGGATCACGCGTTTTGGCCAGATCTTCCTCCGACAGCCCCAGCACATGAAGCATCTGTGTGGAGGCCTTGAGGTCGGTCCGATGCTGCTCATACACCATCTGGGCGTTGATCATGTCCTGCTCTGAGCCTACCTTCTGTTCTTTGAGTCTGATCTCACGGGCAAATACTTTTTCCGACAGTTCGCTAAGAGTGCGATTACGTTCATAATCAGTCAGGGCCTTGCCGAGTTCCACACTCGCGATGGTGAGCAAGGTGTCCCCGGCTTTCACGCGCTTTCCGATATCTGCAGACACGGTCTCAATGATACCGGCAATGCGGGGGCTGATATGAACGGTCGCGTTTTCATTCAGCGCCACTTCCCCGGTGGTTGACAGCACCTCCGCCACCTTCGTCCGCCCTACCACCTGTGTCTGCACCAAACCGGTACCGTCCTTCTTTTTCATCATACTTGGGTCCAGTTTCACGACGCCGGCCTCGTAGCGACATTCGTCACATAGATAGATCGGCACATCATGCTCACATTTCACTAATACACGCCCTTCTAGGGCACCTTTTCCACACCCATCATCTTTTCCACAGCCCACAGGCTTATCCCCACCATATCCAATTGAAAGAGTTAAAAATAACAACAGGGCTCCGAGCCCGCTTGTGTTGGTCAATTTTGCTTTGTTCATATGATCGTTCTCCTTTGAAGGTATATTATTGAATCGTGATTAATGGGATTCCGGTCAGTCTTTCCACGTCTGCCGCCGCCTTATGATAGGCCGCCAGCACGTCAAGATAACGGGATTTTGCTTCGCTAAGCGTGCGCTGGGTATCCAGCACCTCCAGATACCCGAATTTCCCCTCGCGATAGCCTATCCGAGCCGCATCGAAAGCCTGCTGGGCTCCCGGCAGAAGTGCTTCCCTCGCCGTCAGCGCTTCGGCGCGCGCCATGGAAAGCCGGCTATGGGCGTCAACCAGCTCTGTGGTGGCGCGCAAACTGGCTGCGCGTTGCTCATATTCAGCACGGGTGGCCTGCTGCTGCGCCGCAAGAATGCCGCCGGTATTTCGGTTGAACAAGGGGAGGGGTATCGACAGTCCCGCGACACCAGCCTGGGAGCCATCGTCCTCGAAGCGGCGAATGCCGATACTGACATCGATATCGGGGACCCGTTCTGCCTTTGCCAGAGCCAGAGATTCCCTGCCCAAGGCCACTTCGTCGTCCCAGCGCGCAACTTCCGGGGCATTGTCCAGTGATGCAGAGACTGTCTCGATAGAAGGCACATCCCTGACCGCGTCCAACTCGCCGCCCGCTTCCTTAAACACTGGCAGGGTTCCGCCCCATGATGCCGCAAGACGTTGTCGAGCCGTATTCAACTCCCCCCGGGCCCGGTCACGTGAGATTCGGGTGGAGGCCACTTCGACGCACGCTTTCGTTTCCTCAAGTGGCGGGACCTTCCCGGCCTTCACCCTTGCCGCCGCAACCTGACGCACGTCTTCGGCAACGAGAAACAGGGATTCAGCCAGTTTCAGCTGGCCCTGCGCCAGAAGGACATCCACAAACGCCTTCTTGGCCGAAGTGAGTACGACCCGCCGTTTCGCCTCATATTCCCAACCGGCCAACCTGGCTTGCGTCTGCGCGACATCCTGACGTTTACCCCGTTTCCTGCCCAGTTCAAATGTTTGACTTAACTGGGCCGTCGTTTGCACCGCATTATACCCGTTGCGTGTTTCGGAGCCCCCGAACTCTTCAGCACTAAGCTCCAAAGTCGGGTTCGGCAAAACCGCGGCTTGCCGCGCATTCCCCTCTGCAGCCCGAACTCCACATGATGATCCCGCTAATTCCGGGTTGTGCATCATTGTCAATTCCAGCGTCCGGCGAAGCGTAAGTAACCCCTCATTTTGAGCGTACCCCTGCTGCCCGGCGCCCGCTATGGTTAGCATGAATAGGACGCAGAGACCTATAGATTTGTAATGTAATGATTGATTCATAAACCCTCAGATTGAATATTCAGAAAAGTCATATCCGCCTCATGGGCGGCCCGATTATAAAGAAGCCGTCATTGATACCAGCACATGGGGCGGGTTCTAGGGATGACGGGAAGGGGCGTAATGCCCTTAGACGGAGAGGGGTGGGCGGAAAATGTCAGCCACCAAAAGGATTCCGTATTGCTGATGATCAGAGGGAACTGTTCGCTTCGAAACCGGTGCGAACAATTCGGTCGTATTCTCGTGCAAATTATAGGGCGGCAGACAATGGCAAATACAGGCACATTCGTCAGCACAAGCCTCTTCGTGAGCCTCGCCGCAGGCTGAAGTTGCCGCAATCGGTGCAAGCAAGGCAACGCTAGCCAGAAGCATTGCAAACCATTTCTGTATCGGATGCATCAAGTAACTTTAATTAACTGGGGCAAGGAAGTCGATCACTATGTACAAGGGGGTGACACTTCAAACACTGCGGGCGGCGTGGCATATGGACTCTAAGTCCTGATATTTCCACTCCATGGGGAAGTTGCGACATTGGCGGGGTTTGGCCGCCTGAATGTGGCAGGCGGGCGGGGAGCCTTCCAGAAAGATACAGGAGCCGTCAGGTTGATCCTTCAATGC
Organism: bacterium; assembly: GCA_037141135.1. Classification (GTDB taxonomy): domain Bacteria; phylum Verrucomicrobiota; class Kiritimatiellia; order CAIKKV01; family CAITUY01; genus JAABPW01. The sequence continues at coordinate 7,569 of JBAXDB010000098.1, forward strand.
TAAGCCCAAACGATCAGTCCTGAGGCGTGTGTATTGCTGGGTGAAGGCCGAGACCTCCAGTCCCAGCATGGCCGCAATGGTCTCCGCCTCATTCGCATCGAGGCGGACTTCACCCTCATGCCGGCAGCAATTACCGCAACGGAGACATTGGAACGTTGTGGGCATAATAAGTTGTTGAGTTGTCAGGTTGTTGAGTTGTTAAGAAGAATGCTCAAACTATTTTGTGTCAGCCTTAACGCCCAACCATTTTAACAGCCTATCAACCATCTCCGACGGCGAAGCCGTCGGTCAACTCCCGACTTTAATCACGCTGGGATCATAGTTGGCAGGGGCTTCATACCCGAGCAGGTTGAGACAGGTGGCGGCGAGACTGCTGATGCCCAGCCCCTTATGTTCGCTCAACGTGAGTTTCGCACAATTGGAGGGATCGTAGACAATGACAGGAACCGGATTGAGCGAGTGGGCGGTCTTGACCTTGATCTTGCCGTTCTCCATTTTCGTTTTACCAGTTTTCTTGTCGTGCTCATACATGTCATCGGCATTGCCATGATCGGCTGAAATCACGAGAATGCCGCCGGCAGCCTGAATGGCTGGGAGTAGGCGGCCAATGCACAGATCCACTGTTTCCACTGCAATCTGGGTGGCTTGATAAACTCCGGTGTGACCCACCATGTCGCCATTTGGGTAATTTAAACGGATAAAACGGTGGGTATTGCCTGCAATTGCCTTCAGGACGGCATCGGTGATCTCAGCGCCCTTCATCCAGGGACGCTGTTCGAAAGGAAGGATGTCGGAAGTAATCTCATAATAATCCTCCAGAGCGGCGTCGAATTTACCGGAGCGATTGCCGTTGAAGAAATAGGTGACGTGTCCGTATTTCTGGGTTTCACTGATGGCCATTTGCCTGACACCGGCCTGTGCGAGATATTCGCCCATGGTTTCGGCGATCGCGGGCGGTTCAACGAGGTAATTTTTCGGGAGTTTCAAGTCGCCATCATATTGCATCATTCCGGCGAAAAGAACTTTCGGACGTGGCGAGCGGTCAAATTCTGTCACCGAATCATCTTCGAACGCGCGGGTGATTTCGATAGAGCGGTCGCCGCGGAAGTTGAAAAAGATGACGCTATGGTTGTCGGTGATCCGGCCGATGGGCTGTCCCTTGTCCGCGATCACGAAGGCAGGGAGATCCTGGTCAATGACCCCGGGGGTGGACTTGCGCATGGCCTCGATGGCAGCGCGAGCCGAGGGAAACTGGGTTCCCAGGCCGCGCACATGGGTATCCCAGCCGCGCTTGACCATATCCCAGTTGGCGTTATAGCGATCCATGGTGATGTTCATGCGTCCGCCGCCTGAGGCAATCCGGTAATCCACGGCCCCGCCGGCATTCAGGCCTGCAAGAAACTGTTCAAACGGATCGACGTAATCCAAGGCAGAAGTCTCGCTGACATCGCGGCCATCCAGCAGGATATGAATCCGGGCACACTTCACACCCTCGGCCTTTGCCTGGGTGAGCATGGCTTTAAGGTGATCCAGGTGACTGTGGACATTGCCGTCAGAAAACAGACCGATGAAATGAAGCGGGGTATTATGGGTGAGGCAATTGGTGACCTGTGCTTTCCAGACCGCGCCCCGGAACATGGCGCCTGAACTGATGGCATCGCTAACGAGGCTGGCACCCTGGGCGAAAACGCGACCGCAGCCGATGGCATTATGGCCCACTTCGCTGTTTCCCATATCCTCATCGCTGGGAAGACCGACGGCGACGCCGTGCGCTTTGAGCTGGCTGGAGAGCGCATGGGTCTTCAGCCAGTCGAGATTAGGTGTCAGGGCGCTATGAACCGCATCACCATCCTCGTATTTGCCAATTCCAACCCCGTCCATGATCACCAGAACCACCGGACCATTGGGCCCCGGGAAAGCGGTCTTCTTTAATGCCTGCATTTTTGTATCCTCTCGTTAAAAATGGCCATAAGTATAACGGATAATAGGGAGGCGGTAAAGAGGGTTAATGTTTCCTAAACTTCTTGTT
>JBAXDB010000099.1:0-9473 GCA_037141135.1 bacterium
TACATTGTGCCCTTCACCGCCGCAACGATCGGGGATTATCTGATGCGGCAGGGGAAGGATGTGCTGGTGGTGTTTGATGATCTCACCAAGCACGCCTGGGCCTACCGCCAGATCGCCCTGCTGATGGAGCGCCCTCCGGGCAGAGAGGCCTATCCCGGCGACATCTTCTATATTCAGACCCAGCTCATGGAGCGTGCCGGGAAATTGAATGCGGAGAAAGGCGGTGGCTCCATGACGTTTCTGGGGATTGCGGATACACTTCAGGGCGACTTGACAGGCTATATTCCCTCCAATCTGATTTCCATTTGCGACGGTCTGGTGAGTCTCAATTCCAACTTGTTCGGTGAAGGTATGAGGCCGGCTATTGACTTTAAACTGTCGCTCTCCATTGTGGGCGGGCGGGCGCAACCCTTGATCTTGAGAGAGTTGAGCGGCGGGTTGCGGCGAAATTACCTCGAGTATATTGAGGTGTCCCGCTTAAGCAAACTGCAGTCGGGGCTGTCGAAGGAGGCCGAGCGGATCGTGAAGCGGGGGCAGGTCATGATGGCGTTGTTTCAGCAGGCACAATATCAGCCGGCCAGCCTCATTGAGGAAGTTTTGATTTTGTATGCGTTGAAGATGGGGGTGCTGGAAGAGATGGATTCGAGTGAATGGATGCGGTTCCGGGGGGGGATTGAGGACTTCACAAATAACAATGATCCGCAACTTGCGCGGGCGGTTGAGGAGGCCCCGCGCATGACTGTTGATTTTGAGCGGCGATTGGCGGCGGCTATCCATGGTTTTTTTGAGGGCAAGGGGTAGACATGGCGGCAACCTTTGCGCTTAAGATATTGAACCCGAAACATGTTGTTTTTGAGGGGCAGGCCAGCAGTGTTTTTCTGCCAGGTGATGCAGGTGAGTTTGAGCTGCTGGCCTATCATGTACCGATTGTAAGTCTTTTGAAAGAGGGGCATATTGTGGTGGACTGGAAGAGCCGTATACCGATTAAAAAAGGTATGGTAAGATTCATGGATGATGAGTGCGTGATTCTGCTTGAGGAGCAGAATCCAAAGAAAGCTGAAAAGAAGGCGGACGACTAAAAAATGCGGAATTTTGTCATTTTTCTGGTTATTTTTCTGGTAGTGCTGGGCCCTTCGGCGGTCATTGCCACCATCGGGTACGCCAGCATTCGCGCGCTGGGGCGCAATCCATCGGCCGCCCAGAAAATACTGCAGGCCATGATAATTTCGCTGGTGTTTGCCGAGGCGATAGCGGTGATTGCGCTTCTGGTGCTGTTCCAGTTGTTCGGGCGCTAGAAGGCGGGGGAATGTGGATTTGGGTGGAAAGGGATTAATATGAGAATGATGGCGTATCTAATCGTAGCGCAGTTGGCGGTTTTTGTGATTCTTGTGATCGGGCTGAAACGGTTGTTGCTGGGGGATACCCAGATGGCGGCCGCGAAACTCCGTGAAGTCGAGGCGGATCTTGGCCGGAAAGAGGACGCGGTCAAGAAGCGCATTGAGGATAACGAGGCGGAGTTCCGGCGGAAAAGCGCCGAGGCTCAGGACGGGTTGACCCGCACGCGGGAAGCCATGGAAAAAGAGATTGCCCGCAGCCGTGACGTGCTTTTGGACGACGCGCGTAAAGAGCGTGACCGGATTGTCGATGAGGCCAACCGGAGCAAGGACAAGCTGCGGCAGGAGCTTGTCCGTGAGGCGCAGGCGCAGACGGTGGAACATGCCCGGCGTGTGTACGAGTTGGTCTTCAGCGAGGAGTTGGGGCGGAAGCTGGATCACGCTTTCCTGGATGAACTGCTGGTCGCGCTGGATGAGATGGACTCCAGCAGCATCAACATTTCGGCGGCGGCCATTGAGGTCGTGTGCAGTCATCCGCTCGAGCCTGCTCATCGGGAGCGTCTGCGGGAGATTGTGGTCCGTAAATTTGACGTGGCGCTTGAGGTGCGGGAGACGGTGGACCCTGAGTTGATTGCCGGGATCAGGATCAAACTCGGAAGCCTTGAGATTGACGGGAGTTTACGGAACCGTTTCAACGAGGCCATTGAGCAATTGAAGAGCGAGCATGTTTGAGGTCTGTTCAGATGGTTAGGGTGAGGGGTGGTTTCAGTCCATGGCGCTGTTGAGTCAACTTAGACGGGATCTGAAGTTTAATGCGGAGTTCCTGCAATTGATTGTGACGCTGAAGAATATTGCGGCATCGCAATATCACACGCTGGAGCGCGAGAAGGAACGGTTTTCGGAGTATATGGACCAGTTCGCCGGGTTTTTCCGGGTGGTGGATATGGTGCAGGTGGATGCCCCGCTGGTCTCGGTCGCGACAGATGTGATTGGAGTTGTGCTGGTGACATCGGATTCAGGGTTCATGGGAGGGCTGAACACCGGCGTGATCGAAGCGGGATATGATGTGCAGGGTGCCCTCCCGCCGGAGAAGGTTAGTTTCATTGTCATTGGCGAAAGAGGAGTCGCGAAACTGGCGGAGAAAGGGAAGGAATTCAAGGCTTTCCCCGGAATCAATCAGGAAACCCGGTTTGAGCAGGCGCTGGAGATACGCGATTACATTGTGAACGAAGTCAAAGAGAAGCGGATCGGAAAGGTGGTGCTGGTGCATCCCCGCGCCCTTTCTTTTACGCAGCAGACGGTGGAAACTGTGCCCATTCTGCCTTGTGGCGAACTGTTTGATAAGCGTTCAGATTCCGAGATCACCAGGCGCACGGGGATGATGAAGCGGATTGCCGATGCCCGCAAGGTGACCGTGGAATCCTCTTATCCTGATATGGTGGAATATCTGGCGGGAATGTGGGTGGCCTCGAAGTTGTTTGAAGTGTTTGAAGATAGCAAGCTGGCGGAGTTTGCGGCGCGCGCCATGCATCTGGAGGACAGCAGTCAGAAACTTACGGATGAACTGAAAAAACTGAAGCATCAATGTTTCCGCGCGGCTCATGAGTTGGTGGATAAGAGTATGCGTGAGTCGTTCTCGTCGCGGAAAAAGAAGAAGAAAGTGGCATAAACTATGAGCGCTCAAATTGCAGGTGAATTGAAAAAAGGCCGGGTGGTGGGAGTTCAGGGTCCTATCGTGGATATCCGGTTTAATCAGATTTCGGACATGCCGGATCTTCATGAGTTGGTCATGGTCAGGACGTTTGATAAGCGCGATCTTGCCCTGGAGGTGGCTGAGCATCTGGAGGGAAGCGTGGCGCGTTGTATTGCCTTGTCCTCCACCTTGAATCTGCAGCGGAATGCGGTGGCCACGTCGACGGGCGATGTGCTGCGCGTGCCGGTGGGTGAGGCGCTTTTTGGACGGATTATCAACGTGATGGGACAGCCCATCGATGGGAAAGGACCCATTAACGCCACCGAGACCCGCCCCATTCATCGGGATGTGAGCAAGCTGCGCGTCAATGTGGCCACCCTGGTCGATAATAAGCGGGAAGTCATGGAGACCGGGATCAAGATGATTGATCTGCTTTACCCGGTGGTGAAGGGCAGTAAGACCGGGATTCTGGGCGGTGCCGGTTGCGGAAAGAGCGTCGTGATCCAGGAGCTCATCCACAACGTGGCCGCCGAGCATGACGGCTGCAGTGTGTTTGCCGGGGTGGGCGAACGTATCCGGGAAGGCAACGAGTTGTATTTTGAGTTTGAACATTCCGGTATTCTCAAGAAAGTCATCATGGCTTTCGGGCAGATGGATGAGCCGCCGGGTGCCCGTTTTGAGGTGGTTAAAACCGGCATCACTCAGGCTGAATGGCTGCAGGAGCAGGGTAAAAACGTGTTGCTCTTTATTGATAATGTATTCAGGTTTGTGCAGGCTGGCTCGGAAATTTCAACTTTGATGGGGCGTGTGCCTTCGGAAACCGGCTATCAGCCCACGCTCAGTTCAGAGGTCGGCGATATTCATGAGCGGATCAAGGCTGGCAGCGGTGGCTCGATATCGGCCTTTGAAGCGGTATATGTGCCTGCGGATGATCTGACGGATCCTGCGGTTGTGGCTATTTTCAGTTACCTGGATTCCGTTCTGGTGCTGTCCCGCGATCGCGCCCAGCTGGGGCTTTATCCTGCCGTTGACCCCTTGAATTCTTCCAGTTCCAATATGGACTCGGCCATTGTCGGGGAGCGGCATTTCGGCATCGCGCAGGAGGTGGTGCGGATGTTGACCAAGTATGATGAACTGCGGCGCATCGTGGCGGTTATCGGTATTGACGAATTGTCCCGCACCGATCGCCTGATCTATGAGCGGGCCCGCAAACTTCAGAATTATCTGACGCAGCCCTGCTTTGTCGCCGAATCCTATACGGGCCGCAAGGGCCAGTATGTGCCCACCGAGGTGACGGTCAATGATTGCGCCCGGATTATCGAGGGGATTTATGACGATCGTGAAGAGCGTGAGTTTTACATGATCGGGCGGCTTCCTTAAGGAGAACCGATGGCACCCCAATGGAGTGAATTGCTGGTGGCGGAAAAATTGCTTTCTCCCAGCCAAATGGAAGGGGCCATTCGTCTGTCCCGCGAGCGGAATGAGCCGCTGATCAAGACACTGGTGCTCCAGAAGTTGGTGGCTGAAGATAAACTGCTGCAAGTGGTGGCCCGCCAGCAGGGGATTGCTTTTATCTCATTGCGCGAGACCACGCCCCAGCCTGCCGCCGTATCAAGCCTGTCGGCACGGTTCGTGGCGCATTATCGGGTCATGCCGGTCTCCTTGAGCGGACAGCGCCTGATCGTGGCGGTGGCCAATCCCTTTGATCAGGCGGCCATCGAGGACATTGAGAGCAGTCATGGCTTCCGGGTCGAGCGGGTACTGGCCTGTGAAAGTGACATCATGGCGGCAATCCGGATCCATTACGGTGTGGGCTCCGAGACGGTGGAACGTATCCTGGCGGGAACTCACGAGCAGGGGGCCTCCTTGCAATTTGAGGAATCGCATGATCTGGAGCATAAGGCCGAAGATGCCTCGGTGATCAAGTTGGTCAATCAGATCCTGCATCAAGCCATTACGGATCGCGCGACCGATATCCATTTTGAAGTTTACCGCGATGATGTCACCCTGCGGCGACGCATCGATGGGGTTCTTTATGATACTCCGGTGGCGCGGAATACGGCATCGTTGTATCCGGCCATTATTTCGCGTATCAAACTGATGGCGGGGCTCAATATCGTGGAGCGCCGACTGCCGCAGGACGGCCGTGCCCGTGTGAACATCGGGACCCATCAGTTCGACTTGCGAGTTTCCGTGGTGCCATCGGTGCATGGGGAAAATATTGTCATCCGCATTCTTCCCACCTCCATGCTGTTCAGTATGGAGCAGTTGGGCTTGTCGCCGGATCATCTGCATATTTTGACGGACCTGATTCAGTTGCCGCATGGAATTGTGTTTGTGACAGGCCCGACTGGCAGCGGGAAGAGCACCACCTTGTATGCCTGCCTGACTCGTCTGAACACCAGGGATCATAAAATTATCACGATTGAGGACCCGGTGGAGTATGAAATCAAGGGAATCATGCAGACCCAGGTCAATCCCCGCATTGAGCTCACGTTTGCCCGCGCGCTTCGCAGTATGTTGCGGCATGATCCGGATATCATGATGGTGGGCGAGGTCCGGGATCGCGAGACCGCGGAAATCACCATCCAGACCGCCTTGACAGGACATCTGGTGTTCAGCACCCTGCACACCAATGATGCGGCCAGTGCGGCCATCCGCCTTCTGGATATGGGGGTGGATCCCTATCTGATTGCCTCGACGGTGCGGGCCTTTGTGGCGCAACGCCTGGTGCGTGTGGTATGTGAGCATTGCCGCGAGTGGACCGAGATCCAAGGCCGGCGCTGCAGTCGCGGACGGGGCTGTCCCCAGTGTAACGGAACCGGGTATCGGGGCCGGGTCGCCATCAGCGAGATTATGCAGGTGCTGCCTGAAATTCAGGATTTAATTTTGAGGCGCGCCACGGCCAGGGATATCCGTCAGCAGGCGGTCGCGATGGGGATGAAGACGCTGGCGGCCGATGGGTGGGATAAAATTGAAAATGGTATCACCACCGTGGAGGAAGTTACCCGGACAACCTTTGATACCCTGACGCATGTCGAGGGCGGGTGAAGTGCCGGCCTTCGTCTATAAAGCCAAGCAGGGACCGGATAAAACCGTTGAAGGTGAAGTGCTGGCTGAAAACCGGGCGGCGGCGGTCGCGAAGCTGGAGCGCATGGGCTATAGCCCGCTTTCCATCGAGGAACTTGCGGGGCGCCACCGGTCGGCGCCCTCTTCCCGGGTGCGCAAAATCAAGCCTCGCGACATTACAGTGTTTACCCGGCAGTTGGGCGGGTTGTTGCGGGCAGGCGTTCCCATACTGCGGGCCTTGACGACGATTCAACAACAGACGGAAAACGCCGCCTTGCGGGGAGTGGTCATGGAAATTTCCGGCGCCGTACGGGATGGCCGGACGTTTTCGGAAAGCCTCGGGCGGTATCCGGTTTTGTTTTCTGATTTATTTGTCAACATGGTCTGCTCCGGTGAGTCCGCGGGAATGCTGGATGAAATATTGATGCGACTGGCGGAGGCGCGGGAGAGCGATGATGAGCTTCGTTCGCGGGTGATTTCGGCCATTGCCTATCCGGCCCTGGTGCTTTCGGTGGGTGTGCTGAGCGTATTCGTTATACTCACTTTTTTCCTGCCCCGGATCATGCATCTGTTCGAAGGATCCACCGTGGTGTTACCGTGGCCGACCAGGGTGGTGATGGCCGTGAGTACGGTGTTTTCGAATTACTGGGGACTTCTGGTGGCCTTGGCGGGGACAGGCGTGCTTCTGGCGCTGCGCTATTTTAAGACAGAGGCGGGGCGTATGGCGCTGGATGGCGCTCTGCTGAAGATGCCGGTGATGGGTGCGTTTGCGAGAGATACAGATATTGTGCGGTTTTCCCGCACCCTGGCACTTCTCGTCAAAGCGGGCATATCGGTTGATCGGGCCCTGACGCTCGCCGGGAATACACTTGTGAATGGGCGATTGAGGGTGGCGGTTTTGGCGGCAGCCGACGAGACGGTCCATCAGGGCGCCACGGTGGCGGCCGGGTTCAAGCGCCGGAGCGAGATTCCTGAATTCGTGACCAATATGGTGGCCGTGGGTGAGGAAAGTGGCCGCCTGGATGAAGCTTTGCTGGAGGTCGCCGCGTTTTATCAGCGCGAGTTGGACCGTGATTTGCGGCAGGTGACCACGCTGCTGGAGCCGGCCTTGATTCTATTGGTGGGGGTGGTGGTCGGATTTATCATATTCGCCATGCTGTTGCCTATATTCCAGATTGGGCAGGCGGTGCGGTAGAAGAAAGTTGTTGAAGTCTTCTCCCTCTCCCTTCAGGGGAGAGGGTTGGGGTGAGGGTGGTAATGAGGCGAAAATATCCCCTCACCCTAGCCCTCGCCCCAAGGGGAGAGGGAATAGAGAAATGCCGGGTGTGGTGAAAGGGAGAAACTATGCGTAGACAATATCAGAACGGCTTTACTTTGATTGAACTGATGATAGTGGTGATCATTATCGCCGCGCTGGCTGCCATGGTGGCCCCCAATTTGATTGGGCGGAGCGACGAGGCCAAGGCGAAAATTGCTCAAGGGGATTTGGCTAGCCTGGATACGGCGTTGAAACTCTACCGGCTGGACAAAGGGGCGTATCCCGCGGGAGAACAAGGACTTGATGTGTTGCTGGCGGCGCCGGGGGCGGGGCGTGAACCCTATCTGGACAAGCCTGCCCTGGATCCGTGGCGGAGGAAATATATTTACCGCTTTCCCGGAACCCACCGGCCTGCGGGGTATGATTTGTTTTCAGTAGGTGCAGATGGCAAGGAAGGCACCGAGGATGACGTCAAGAACTGGGAATAACGCTTTCACGTTGATTGAAGTGCTGGTGGCGTCGGTGATCCTGTTCGCGGGTTTAGGCGCTGTGCTCAAGGCCTATAGCCTGGCGGTTGTCGCCATGGAGTCAGCTTCGGATAAACTCGCCGTTTATCAGGTGATGCAGGAAAAGGCCGCTGAACTGGATTTGCAGGTTGCCGGAGGGGGCGATACGTTGCTCTCCGGAGAGGGGCGAAAAAAAGTGGGGGGGTATGAATATCTTTTGCAGGTGCAGGCCACCCGTCAGGTTCTGACGCCTGAAGTCTCCGTTTTGCGGGCGGCGATTGAGGTTGCCCGCGTCAATCGCCCGCAGATTGACGGCTGTATGTGTGAGTGGACTCAATTCCAGAAGAAGGAGCGGGTACGGTGACGGGAACCCGGAATGGCATGACCCTTCTTGAGCTCTTGATTGCCACGGCCTTGGTGGCCGTGGCGGCGTTGGTGGTGGCACAGGCGTTTGCGGCGGGAGTCCGGGTGTGGTATCGCGCGAGTCAGTTAGGCGGGGGCTATGCTGATGCGGTGATTGCCCTGGAGACATTCCAGCAAGATGTGCGGAACACGCTTCCTTGCCGTTTGACTGCTTTCCGCGGGGGGGAGACATGGTTGGAGATTCCCGCTCTCATTATTGATGCAGGCAAAGACGGGGGCGTGGAACAGCCTGGCCTGATCCGGTATGAGTTTGATGGTGTCGGGAAGAAGCTCGAGCGAGTGGTGAAACCTTGTGACGATGCCGCGCCGGGTGTGTTGCGCCGGGAGACCGTTGCGGGGGGCGTCAATACAGTGACATTTCTCTATGCCGAACGCGAGGGAGGGCCGGGAGCCTCCGTGGTTTGGGATAGGGCGTGGGAGGGGCGGACGAATAATCCTGTGGCGGTGAAGGTGATGTGGCGTGGACAACAAGGAGAAGAAATCTTTGAGTTTGAGCGATCAGTCTCGCTACCAGGCAAGTAATCAGGGCAGCATCCTGATATTGACCCTGTGGGTGATTTTCTTGCTGGCGGTGCTGGCGGTGGCGGTGGGGGCCCATATTGAGGGGCGCCTTGCGCTGGCGCGGCGGATTGAGCAGCGGACTGTGGGTTACTATGCGGCTCGAGTCGGGGTGGAGCGGGGGATTGCCCGTCTGCTTCAGGAAACCAATGGGTGGGACGGGCCCGGAGAACCATGGTCGGATTGCCGGACGGATTTTTCTAATGTTGTTTCCGGTGCGGGGGTCTTTTCAGTTTATTATTCTTCAGAGCGTTCAGACGGGGAGAGTAACGTTACTTACGGGGTATGGGATGAGCAGAGTAAAATTGACATTAACCGGGCGGGGAAAGAGTTGATTGTTGCGTTACTGCAGGTTGCGGGGGGCTTAAGTTCCGAAAATGCCGCCCGGGTGGGAGAGGCCATTGATGTGGCGCGAACTCGGACGGCTGTTAAGTTTCCGGCAATGGACGGCAGGACAGGGTGGGCGAATCCGCATATCGAGCCGGGACCGCTCAAGTCTGTTTATGAGCTCCGCTGGATTAAGGGCCTGTCCCCTGAAGTTTTTGAGAAAATCCGCTGGCATGTGACCGTTTTTGGTGCGCAACGCGTTAATTTGAACACTGCGGATCCGGTTGTTTTGCAAAGTCTCGGGA